>JBDTKQ010000273.1:0-19962 GCA_039935235.1 Caulobacteraceae bacterium | reverse complement strand
GCTGCACTCCTCCTCGGAAGGCAAAGTGCTGGAAGACCCGGCCATCGAAGCCGACGAGATGGTCTACCAGCGCACCATCCGCCCGGAGGATGCGCCCGATAAAGCCACCGTCATCGCGATCGATTTTGAGCACGGCGACCCCACCCATATCGACGGCGAAAAGCTCTCGCCGGCCAACTTGCTGACCAAACTCAACGCCCTCGGCAAGGCCAACGGCATCGGTCGCCTCGACCTGGTGGAAAACCGCTTCGTCGGCATGAAGAGCCGGGGAATTTATGAAACGCCTGGCGGGACCATCCTACTGGCGGCCCACCGCGGCATCGAATCGATCACCCTCGACCGGGGGGCCATGCACCTCAAGGACGAGCTCATGCCGCGCTACGCCGAGCTGATCTACAACGGTTTCTGGTTCTCCCCCGAGCGGGAGATGCTTCAGGCGGCGATCGACCGGTCCCAGACCAGGGTGACCGGGCGGGTGCGGATAAAGCTCTACAAGGGCAATGTGACGGTGACCGGGCGCGAGAGCCGCCATTCCCTCTACGATCAGGATCTGGTCACCTTCGAGGAGGGGGCGAGCGGCTACGATCACCGCGACGCCGCCGGCTTCATCAAGCTCAACGCCCTGAGGCTGCGGGTCCTCGCCCGCCGCGACGGGCGGTGAACCCTTCGAGGACCGCGGGCCATCAACCTCCGGAGGAGCGCCGGACTTTTGGGTTCGGCGCGCCCGATTTGACAACGCCGCGCGCCCCGCCCATTTGCTTGACCGTGGGACGCACCGTAACGAGGTAGACATGTCCAATCTCGCCAAGCTCGCCGGAGCGAGCCTTGTTGTCGCCGCTCTCGGCGCCGCCGCCGCACCCGCCCTCGCCCAGGGAACCGCCGCTCCCGCCAAGGAGGGTCCGCGCTGTTTCTTCATCACCCAGTGGAAGGGCTGGAAATCGCCCAGCCCCAATGTGATCTATCTGGGGGTGACGCCCAACGCCGTCTACCGGGTCGACCTGAGCGCCGGCTCGCCGCTGCTGAACGATCCCAGCCGTCACCTCATTTCCCGTGTGCGCGGCAGTTCGAGCATCTGCTCGGCGCTCGATCTGGATCTGGCGCTGTCCGACGGACACGGTTTTTCCACGCCGCTGATCGCCAGCAAGCTCACGCGGTTGAGCCCCGAGGAGATTGCCGCCATACCCCCCAAATACCGCCCCTCCACCTAGCCCCACCAACGACCAGGACGACCGCCGTATGGCTCGAAAGCCCAACTATCAGTTCGAACGCATGGACCGCGAGCGCGTGAAGGCCGCCAAACTCGCCGAGAAGGCCGCCGTCAAGCGCGAGGAGAAGGAGCGGGTCCTGCGCGAGAAGGATGGCGGCGAGCTTGACGGTCCCGGGGAAAATCAGGCCTAGGACCGGCGGACGATGGCCGGGGTCCCGCCGGCCCGCTCACCCGTCGAGCGCGGTCAGCACGGCGTCGGTCATGTCGACCGTCGACAGGGCGCCGCCCAGATCCCTCGTCCGCGCTCCGCAATCGAGCGCCGCGCCGACCGCGGCGTCCAGCCGGTCGGCCAGGTCCGGCGCGCCGAGCGACCAGCGCAGGGCCATGGCAAAGGACAGGATCGCCGCCAGCGGATTGGCCACGCCCTTGCCGGCGATGTCCGGCGCGGAGCCGTGGATCGGCTCGTAGAGGCCGGGCGTTCCCGCCGCTCCGATGGCCGCCGACGGCAGCATGCCGAGCGAGCCGGTGAGCTGGGCCGCCTCGTCCGACAACAGATCGCCGAACAAGTTGTCGGTGAGGATCACGTCGAACCGTCCGGGATTTTTCACCAGCTGCATGGCGGCGGTGTCGGCCAGCATGTGATCGAGGGCGATGTCGGCATAGTCGCGCGCGTGGAGCGCTGCGACCGTCTCGCGCCACAGGAGCCCGGTTTCCATCACGTTGGATTTCTCGCACGAGGTTACCTTGCCGCGGCGACCCCGGGCGAGATCGAAGGCCACCCGCGACACCCGCTCGATCTCGGCGGTGGTGTAAACTTGGGTGTCGACGCCGCGGCGCTGGCCGCCCCCGAGGGTTTCGATCCCCCGGGGCTGGCCGAAATAGACCCCGCCTGTCAGTTCGCGGACGATCATGATGTCGAGGCCCTCGACCACCTCGCGCTTGAGCGTCGAGGCGTCGGCGAGGGCGGAAAAACACAGGGCGGGGCGAAGGTTGGCGAACACCCCCATGCCCGCGCGAAGACCCAGCAATCCCGCTTCGGGTCGCAGATGGCGCGGCGCCCCGGCCCATTTCGGGCCGCCAACGGCGCCCATCAGCACCGCGTCGCTGGCCCTGGCGAGAGCCAGGGTCTCGTCGCTGAGCGGCGTTCCGAGCGCATCGAAGCTGGCGCCGCCGAAAGGGCGCTCGGCGAGAACGAGATCGGGTGTGAGCCGCTCGGCGACGCGACGCGCCTCGGCCACCACCTCCGGGCCGATGCCGTCGCCGGGCAGCAGAAGAAGGCTCGTCATGTCCGCTCCAGCCATGGGCGCGCGAGGGCGGCGCGGCTCTCGAAAGCGTCGATCTCGTCGGCCGTTTGCAGGGTCTCGCCGATGGCGTCGAGGCCGCGGAGCATCCGCGCCTTGCGCCCCGAATCGATCTCGAAGACGAAGCGCGCGCCCGAGGGGGCGGTCACCGTCTGGCTCTCGAGGTCCACGGAAAACACATGGTTTCCGCCCTTGGCCTCGCTCATCAGGGCGCGCACCTGCGCCTCCGGCAGGGCGATGGGCAGCAGCCCGTTCTGGAAGCAATTGTTGTAAAAAATGTCGGCGAAACCCGGTGCGATCACGCAGCGGATGCCGAAATCCAGGAGGGCCCACGGCGCATGCTCCCGACTCGATCCGCAGCCGAAGTTGTCCCCCGCGATGAGCACGCCGGCGGCGGCGAACTTCGGGTCGTTGAGCGCGAACTCCGGCCTGGCGCGCCCCTCGGCGTCGAAACGCAGGTCGTGGAACAGGCCCGCCGCCAGGCCCTCGCGGTCCACCGTCTTGAGAAACTGCTTGGGAATGATCTGGTCGGTGTCGACATTGGCCATGTCCAGCGGGACGGCCGTGGCGGTGATGGCGGTGAAGGGCTGCATGATCAGATCTCGAGGATATCGAGGCCGGGGTAGGCGCTGAAGACGCCATCGCGAGTCGCGATCGTCAGTCCTGTTTCGAGAGCTTGGGCGATGATCATGCGGTCGAACGGATCTCGATGGTGAAGGGGCGGATGCCGGAGGCGCGCGACCACCGGCAAGCCGAGAGGCAAAGGGTCGACGGCCGCTCTTGTCAACAAGGTGCGAAGGGCCGCGTCGAAATCGGTCTCGAAAGGCGGTGGAGGAACGAACTTGCCCAGCGCCGCCTTGATCGCAATCTCGGCGGCGCTGGCGACGCTCGCGTAGAGCATCGCGTCCACCAGTCGTCTACGGACCGAAGGTTTGAGGGTTGATCGATCGAGGCCGATGCAAAGCAGGGCGTTGGTATCGAGGAGGCAAGCCTTCACAACTCACCGTCTGGTTTTTCTTCGCCGTGGAACAGGGCTTCAATTTCCGGATCGGGATCATCGAAGTTGGTCGGGAGCTTCCAACCGTAGTGTTCCCAGAATCCGAACTCGCGAGGGCGGCGGGGCTGGTCCGCCCGTTCGACCGCCACCAGCTTCGCCCGCGTTTTTCCGTTCTTGGCGATAACGATCTCCTCGCCGCCGGCCGCCTCCTCGACGAGAGCCGAGAGGCTGGTTTTCGCTTCGTAGAGATTGACCTGTTTCATGGCGCGCTGGTTGACCAAATTGGTCAAGATGTTGGGCCGATGACGAGGCTCGGGGCGCCGGGAACCCCGGAGCGCACGGTGAACACCCGGGTTCCCGGCTTGCGGCCCGGGCGGACCGGCGAGACATCGAGGCCGCCGGCGGCCATGCGCGCGTGGACGGCGTCGGCGTCCGGCGTCCGCCACGCCAGACCGCTCAAGATATCGGGTCCGTCGCCGGGAGGGCCGGCGAGGTCCGCCCCGATCTCCACCACGGTGTCCCCGCAACGGAAGAACAACAGGCGCGTGCCGAACGCCGGGTTGGACCGGTCGAGGCGCAGATCGAGGCCGAGGCGAGCGCCGTAGAGGGCCAGGGCGCGGTCGACATTGGGCGTGCGGATGACCACGTGGTCGAGGCCCTCGATGCCGCCGCCCTCGAACGCGGCCGCGGGTCGCGAGGGGACCTTTGTCCGCGCCAGGGCGATGCCGACCCCGTGGCTCGCGCCCGGGTCGATCGTCGGCGGATCGCCGGCGACGGGCAAACCGCGGCGCTCGAACGTGCGCCGCGCGGCGGCCAGATCGTCCGTGGCGAAGACCAGTCCGCTCAGACCCTCGGCGCCCGGTGCGCGGACCAGATCGAGGGCGACGTTGGTCAGCCGGAAACGGGCGCGCGCCGGTCCCGCGACCTCGGGGGCGCACTGGAAAAAGACTTCACAGGCGCGCGCCGCCCGCTCGAGGTCGGCGACGCGGACCGTCACCGCCGCCAGGGCCTCGATCATTCGAGCGTCCGCACGTCCGCGATCCGACCGGCGATCGCCGCGGCTGCGGCCATGGCCGGGCTCATCAGGTGGGTGCGGCCGCCGCGTCCCTGACGCCCCTCGAAATTGCGGTTGGAGGTGGAGGCGCAGCGCTCGCCTGGCGCGAGGCGGTCCGGGTTCATGCCCAGACACATCGAACAGCCCGGCTCGCGCCAGTCGAAACCGGCGGCGCGAAAGACCGCGTCGAGCCCCTCCGCCTCGGCCTGGGCTTTCACCAGCCCCGATCCGGGGACGACCATGGCCCGCACGTGACCGGCCACCCGCCGCCCCTCGGCGATCGCCGCAGCGGCGCGAAGGTCCTCGATCCGGCTGTTGGTGCACGAGCCGATGAACACCCGGTCGATACGGGCGGAGTCGATCCGCTGGCCGGGGGCGAGGCCCATATAGTCCAGCGCCCGGCGGATCCCGCCGGCCCGGGTTTCGTCGAAATCGGCGGGATCGGGGACCCGGCCGTCCACCGCCACCACGTCCTGCGGGCTCGTGCCCCAGGTGACCATGGGCGCCAAGGCGGCCACGTCGATGGTCACCTCCCTGTCGAACCGCGCGCCCGCGTCGCTGAAGAAGGTGCGCCAATAGTCCGCGGCCATGTCCCATGCCTCGCCCCTCGGCGCGGCCGGTCGCCCGGCGAGCCAGGCGAGGGTCGTCTCGTCCGGCGCGATGAGGCCGGCGCGGGCGCCCGCCTCGATGGTCATGTTGCACAGGGTCATGCGCGCCTCCATGGAGAGGGCGCGAACCGCCTCGCCGGCGTATTCGACGACGTGACCGGTCCCCCCTCCGGTCCCGATCGCGCCGATCAGGGCCAGGGCGAAATCCTTGGCCCCGACGCCGGGCGGCGGAACGCCGGTGAAGGTCACGCGCATGTTGCGCGACTTGCTCTGCCGCAGGGTCTGGGTGGCCAGGACGTGCTCCACCTCGGAGGTGCCGATGCCTTGAGCCAGGGCCCCGAAGGCCCCGTGGGTCGAGGTGTGGCTGTCGCCGCAGACGATGGTCATCCCCGGCTGGGTGCGGCCCTGCTCGGGGCCGACCACATGGACGATGCCGTTGCGGATGTCAGCCATGGGGAAGAATTCGATGCCGTGTTCGGCGACGTTCCGCTCGAGGGTCAAGAGTTGGACGCGAGCCCCGGCGTCGGCCACCGCCGCCGTTCCCAGAGCCTGGCCCTCGGTGGGGATGTTGTGGTCGGCCACCGCCAGGGTGCGATCGGCGCGCCGCACCCCCCGCCCGGCGGCGCGGAGGCCGGCGAAGGCCTGCGGCGTGGTAACCTCATGGATCAGGTGCAGGTCGACATAGAGAACCGATTCCCCTCCCGCGTCGGTCGAGACGAGGTGGGCGTCCCAAATCTTGTCGTGAAGCGTGCGGCCGGGCATGCGCCGTGTCTAGGAGTCCGTCACGCCGCCGTCCAGTTCGGCCTTCCCGAGCGACGAGCGCGATGACGTCACCCGCGGGCCACGGGTCGGCGGGGCGAGCGGGGAGGGGCGACAGGTCGATGTCAGCGGGCCGTCGGCATGCTATCGCTCGGCGACATGACCATCGCCGTCCTCTCCGAACTCGTCGCCACCTGGGGCTATCTTTTGGTCTTCGTGGCGGTGTGCGTGGCCAGCGCCGGCATCCCCGTGCCGGCGGCGGAAATCCTCGTGGCGGCGGCGATCTATGCCGCCCACACCCACCGTCTGAGCATCGTTGTTCTGGTGGCGGCGGGGAGCGTCGGCGCGATCGGCGGCGGCATGATCGGCTACGGCCTCGGCCGCACGCTCGGCGCGGCGAGTCTCGCGAGGTTCGGTCGCTATGTGGGCCTTGGGCCGGCGCGGATGCGGCTGGGCCAATATCTGTTTCTGGTTCACGGAGGAAAGATCGTCTTCTTCCTCCGCTTCGTCGCGCTCCTCGGCCCGTTTGGCGGGTTGCTCGCCGGGACCAACCG
Source organism: Caulobacteraceae bacterium (assembly GCA_039935235.1). Classification (GTDB taxonomy): domain Bacteria; phylum Pseudomonadota; class Alphaproteobacteria; order Caulobacterales; family Caulobacteraceae; genus Acaudatibacter. Next base: position 13,482 of record JBDTKQ010000273.1, on the reverse strand, counting down.
CATGCCGTGGGGCCGGTTTTCGCTGTTCAACGCCCTGGGTTCGGTGGTGTGGACGCTTCTCGTGGGCGTCGGCGCCTACGCCTTTGGAGCGTTCTTTCAGGCCGTGGACCGCACCGTCGGCATCGCCGCCATCGCCCTGGCCATCGGCCTGGTGGTGTTCCTCCTGATCTATGTCCACAGACGCGAGGCGGCCTTGCAGCAAAAGGCCGACGCCCTTCTGTCAGGTTCCTGACGCGCAGGCGGTTCAGCCGGGGAACATCGCCGCCAGCGCCCGGTCGTCGGCCGCCAGCAGCCGGTCGACCCACTGGTGGAAGCGCTGGGCGCCCCCCTCGTTCTCACCGAACAGCACATGGGTGCGGCCGCCGTTCTTCAGCGCCCGTTGCTGGCGAAGGCCGGTGGCGTAGTCCTCGTCGCGGACGACATGCTCGAGGAATTTGAACTGGGCCTCGACCTCGGCCGCCTGCTCGTCGGTGGGCTTGTCGCGGGTGAGATAGATCTGGGTGGTGAACGAGCTGTCCACGGTATCGCCGGGGAGAAGCTGGGAGATCAACACCCCCCGCCCGCCCCGATCGAAGCTGGCGATGGAGATGTGGGGGAAGATGGTCCACACCCCACCCATCATCGCCGTGTCGGGCCAGTCGTCCTCGGCCATGGCGCCCAGATCGACCAGATCGGGGGTCGGCGCGCGCACGCACTGGTGAGGACCCCACGCGTAGTAGAGCGCCTGATTGAACATGTCCTCGCCGAAGGTCGCCTTGTGCAGCACCGGCAGGTGGTAGAAATCGAGGTAGCCGTCATAGGCGATCTTCCAGTTGGGTCCGGGGATGGTGCGGCTGGAAAAGAAGTGCCAGTCGGCGAAGCCGAAATGGGCGAGGAGCCTGTCGTAGCCCGAGAGGAAGGCGCCGATGGAGAGGGTCGAGGCGGGATCGACCGTCACCCAGATCAGTCCGGCCCGCTCGTCCATCGGCAGGGGCGTGAGGCCGTAGCAGCTTTTGTCGATCGGCCCGAAATCGTCGGCCGAGGCCACCCCCATCAGCTCGCCTTTCTGGGTGAACGTCCAGCCGTGATAGGGGCAGACGAAGCGGCGGGCGTTGCCGGTGGGTTCGGTGGCGACGCTCGTCCCGCGATGGCTGCACGAATTGACGAAGGCGCGGACCACCTTGTCCTGTCCGCGCACGATCAGCACCGGGACGCCGACCGCCTCGAGGGTCTTGTAGTCGCCGGGGTCGGGCAGCTCGGCGGTCGCCGCCAGAAGCAGGGGGACGCGCTTGAAGATGCGCTCGATCTCCGCGGCGAACACCGCCGGATCGTAGTAGCGCGCGGCGGGCAGCTTCAAAACGCCCGGCGCCCGGGAGATGGTGCCGGCGGTGGCGTGGGCGATGGCGTCGCGCATGATCGCGGTAAGCTCGGCTCGATCCAGCATCTTGTTCATTCGCCCAATCCTCCGTTGCTCAAGCGCGGGTGAAGAAGTCCGCCCGGGGGCGGCCCTCGGGATCGTAGACCGGCTCGATAAGGTCGACCCGGTATTTGCGGGTGACGGCGTGGAGGAGGCCGGCCGCGCCGAGGTGGGCGAGCATGCCCAGATAGGGCGCGCCCTTCAGATGGGCGGCGAGATCGGCTTCGGCGGCCCATTCCTCGAAGACGTGGACGCGGCCCGGCAGCGCCGGATCGGCGGTCCACGCATAGTGGACGCAGCCCTTTTCCGCCCGCGCGGCGACGAGGAGCGGCTGCGCGCCGAGAAGGGCGTCTTCCCGCGCCTCGGGCTTCAGATCGATCTCGCCGGAAATCACAATGGTCATGGCGCGCCGCCCTTTTCGTCGTGGAGGATTGCGTAGTCTCGGAGCTCGAACAGCCAGATCCCTCCTGAGCGGATCAGCCTGTCCGCATAGACCCCGACGATCCGGCGCACGGCGCCGTCGCCGGCGACCAGGATTTCGCGGGTATGGACCCGCGCCTCGGCCCGCGCGCCGTCGACGACGATGTGCCCGGGCGCGGCGAAGAAGGCGGCCAGGCGAAAGGCGCCCATCGCCCCGCGCCACGCCGCCTCGATATCGGTCAGGCCGCGGGCCTCGAAGCCCGGAAGGCGCCAGATCGCCCCCTCCGCCCAGTTGGCGATCCACGCTGCGGGGTCGGCGCGGAACACCGCGTCGCCATAGGCGTCGATCCTCTCGCGGATCGCCAGCCTGTCCTCCATGGGGCCCGTGAACGCCATCGAACCGCTAACTCGCCATCCAGCGGTCGAGGTTTTCGTGGAAATAGCGGACGCGGCGCTCCTGCCACGCGAGCCAGTCGCCGCGGTAGCCGCGCGAGTGGAGCCCCCGCTGGGTTCCCTGCCAAACGGAGACGTCCTGATCGATCCCCGGTCCCATGGTCACCTCGCCGGCCTTGCCCTGGACGTGAGGGGCGGGAACCGAAAGGTCCACCCACTCGGCCATGCTCGCCGAATAGTATTGGGTGGTCCCCTTGGGAAACAAGGTCATGTACCACATGTCGAAATAGCACTTTTCCGGGTCGCTCTCGTGGGGCCGGGCGCGCAGCCATATATTGCCGTCCGGCTTGAGGCTGAACGACAGGTTGGGAAAGATGGTGAAGTGCCAGTGGTCGGTGAGCTGGGCGTCGTGATAGGTGGAGAAGTCGAATCCCTTCTCTTCGCCGAGCATTCGTTTCTGTTTTTGCAGCGCCACGCGGATATCTCCGGTGCGGCCGCCGCGGAAGGTCTCCGGGTCTAGGCCCCAAAAACGCAATTCCTCGGCCAGATAGCTCAAGGTTTCGTCCTCGCCGCCCTGAAGGGTCTTGGTCGGCCCCGCGCCGGGCATGAGCATTCGGCAGTGACCGCCCGGATAGAGGTCGAACTGGCAATGGTCGTGGGCGTATTCCATGACGAACTTGGTCTGCGGGTGGACGAAGGGGACGTGGTAGGATTCGTTGAAGTTGTCCTGGATCAGTTTCCAGTTGAAATCGCCCTCGAGGGTCACCCAATGGGTGCGGACCATATCGTCCATGGGATAGGTGTCGATCTGGTCGGCGATGGGGGCCATGGCCGAACGCAGCGAGGGGCAGGCCTCGTCCATGTTGTACCAGACGAATCCAGCCCATACCTCGCAGGGAATCTCCACCAGATTGCGCTTGCCGCAGGGACTGCCCTGAGGAAAATCCGCCTCGTCGGGCACGGCGCGCAACTCGCCCCGCAGATTGTAGGCCCAGCCGTGATAGGGGCAGACGAGCCGCCGGGTATGGCCCTGTTCGGCGCCGATGAGCCGCATGCCGCGGTGCTGGCAGACGTTGTAGAAGGCGCGCACCCGCCGATCCTCGCCCATGACGCAGAGGATGGTCTCCGCCCCCAGGGTCGCGGTGAGGAAGTCTCCCGGATTGGCGAGTTGCGCCTTCACCCCGCCGATCTGCCAGGTGCGAGTCCACACCCGCTCCCATTCGCGCCGGGCGAAATCGCCAGAGAGGTAGCGTTCGGCGGTGATCGGCGCGGCGCCCAGCGCCGGCTCCGCGACCTTGGCGATATCCGCCAGAGGCGCGGAGGCCGGCCGCCGTGTTTCGAGAGCGTCGGTCATGGGCGTTGATCTCCCCAGGGTGGGCGGGATCGAAGGTGCGCGCCTCTCGACAAAAAAGCAACTCTGCTTAAATTGCCGTCGATGGGAGAAGGGACCATGAGAGGCAGCCGGGGCGAGCGGCGGAAAAGACCGTCGGCAAGGGTCGCGCTCGCGCTCGTCCCGGCGGCGGCCGCGGCCGGCGATCGGGCCGCTCCCCGCGCCCGGCGGGTGACGCCCAAAAGCGAGAAGACTCGCGCCCTCATCCTCGAGGCGGCGGTGGATGCCATCAATCAGTACGGTTTCCACGGCGCCAATCTCGCTCGCGTCGCGGAGCGCGCCGGCCTTACCCGTGGCGCGGTGCAGTACTATTTCATGACCGGCGAGGAGGTGATGATCGCCCTCGCCGACCACGTGGCCCGGCGGATCTGGCACGCCTACGAGGCCGCCGCCCTCGATCCGCCGGGGGGCCGCGACCTCATCGAATTCGCCATCGACCTTGTGGCCAGCCCGGCGGAGGACCGCTACCGGGTCGCGCGTCTCGAACTGCTCACCGCCGCCCGCACCACCCCGGCGCTGCGCCCCGTGCTCGAGGAGTCGGCGCGGATGATCGAGGCCCAGGCCAAGCGGTTCACCGGCCAGATCTTCGGCAATCCCGGGCTCGCCGACATCCGTCAGTTCCGCGCCGCCCGCGACCTCACCGCCCTGGTCAACGACTGGCTGTTCGTCCACGTCTTTCCCGAGGACCGCGAGCGCCGGGCGGCCGACGTTCTGGCGGCCCTGCGCATCGCTCTTCACACCCTGTGGCGCGCCGAGAGCCTCGACCGGGAGCCGCGCATGCTCAAGCCGCGCATCCGGGTGAAGGCCGGCCGCGACCAGACCGCGCCGGATTAATCACCAACGCTTAAAAACGCTTGCAACCGTCGCGCGCGCGCGGGATCGTCGCGGTTCACAGCGACAGGCGGGCGCGATGGACGAGCGGGCGATCGGCGAACTGCTGGACAAGCAGGCGTGCGCGGAACTGGTCTGGCGCCTTGCCCGGGGAATCGACCGGGTCGACGAGGCCCTGCTCCGCTCCGTGTTTCACCCGGACGCCACCGACGATCACGGGGTTTTCGCGGGAACCGCCGCCGCCTTCGTCGACTGGGTGTTGCCGGTGCTGCGCACGATGAGGCGCACCCAGCATTTCATCGGCAACGTGCTGATCGAGGTCGACGGGGATCGCGCGCGCGGCGAGAGCTATTTCATCGCCCATCATACGATCGGCGGCGAGGCAGGCGGCGACGGGACCGTCCCGGACGGCTTTTCCATCGCCGCGGGCCGGTATCTCGACCGCTTCGAGCGCCGCGACGGCACTTGGCTGATCGGCCACCGGCAGGCGGTCTACGACTGGAGCTCGTCGGCGCCGTCCAGCGATGTCTGGAACCGGCCGACTCCCGGGTGGACCTTCGGCGCGCGGGCGCCGCACGACGCCTCCTGCACTCATTTCGCGGGGGTCCGGGACCAAAAGGGGTCGAGATGATGGGGAGGGTGGAGGGCAAGGTCGCGATCGTCACCGGGGCGGCCATGGGGCTGGGCGAGGCCGACGCGCGAATTCTCGTCCGCGAAGGCGCGCGGGTGATCCTCACCGACATCGACGAGGCGGCCGGCGCGCGGGTCGCCGCCGACATCGGCCCCGCCGCCCGCTTCGTGCGCCACGACGTGAGCAACGAGACAGCGTGGGTCGCGCTGATCGCCGGGGTGATGTCCACGGAGGGCCGTCTGGACATTCTGGTCAACAACGCCGGGGTGGTGGAGGCGGGAGACATCGAGACCACCTCGGCGGAAGACTGGCGCAAGGTGATGGCGGTCAGCGCCGACGGGACCTTCTTCGGCTGCAAGCATGCGATCGCCGCGATGCGCGCCACCGGCGGCGGGTCGATCGTCAATATGGCGTCGGTCGCCTCGATCCAGGGTCATCACCTGGTCACCGCCTACTGCGCGGCCAAGGGGGCGGTGGAGGCCCTGACCCGTGCGGTGGCCGTCCATTGCGCCGAGGCGGGGCTCGCCATCCGCTGCAACTCGCTGCATCCGGCGGGGATCGACACGCCCATGGTGCGCGCTATCGGCGGCAAGATCGCCGCCGCCGGCCTCGCCCCGTCGCCGGACGGACCGCCGGCGCCGGCGCCGCGCCTCGGGGTCCCCGACGACATCGCCAACGCCGTACTCTATCTCGCCAGCGACGAGTCGCGGTTCGTCAACGGTCAGCGGCTGGTGATCGACGGAGCCCTGACCGTGACGCCGGGGGTGGTGAGGGAACTGCGCGACCAGGGAGGGCGCGGACCCACTACTGCCGCGCCATCTCAGCCCGGACCTCCGCCTTGACCTCCCCGGCCGGCGCCACGCGAGGCGTTTCGAAGACCACGCGGACGATCGTTCCTGGATAGTCAAAGGGGGCGGCGTAGTCCCCGGTAACCGGCGATAGGCTTCGGCCGATATCCATGCCGTTGCTCGAGATCATGAACAACAGCCGCGGGACGGCGCCGCTCGCCTTGACCTGACCATCGACCGCCAGCGTCGCCTCGCCGCCGCCCTCGGCAGTCCGCACCACCCGCAGCGAGATTTCATGCGGGCCGGCCGGGAGCGACCCGGAGGTTGCGATCCGCGTGTGCTCGTGGAAGTCGTTGTAGTCGAACACCAGTCGGCCATCCTTGATGTAGAGGGCAAAACCACTGTTGAGGCTGCCGCGGGCCACGAGGGCGCCGTCTGCGCCTTCCCGCGGATGATCGAGGGCGACGGTGGTCGTCCATCCCCGCGCAACCGGTGGGCAGGCCTCGGCGACGATGTGTGACAGCGGCGGGTGATAGACGAACCGGTCGCGCGCGCCGGGAAGGCCCGGCCGGCGCGAGGCGACGAAGAGCGCCAGGGCCCCGCGATCGTCCAGCGGGAGAACCCCGTGTTTCTCGGCCTCCGCCCACCAGAGAGCGATCATTTCTCTGAGCTTTTCGGGTTCCCGCTCCGCGAGGTCCTCGAATTCGGAGAAATCCTTGGCCAGGTGGTAGAGCTCCCATCGGTCCTCGTCGAACGGGACGCCCGGTTCGTGGTGAGTAACCGCCTTCCACCCTCCTTTCCAGATTCCACGATGCGCGAGCATCTCGAAATATTGCGCCCCGCGCTCCACCGTCGCCGCCGGGTCATCGAAGGTCGGAACGAGGCTGACGCCATGGACCGGCATCCGCGGCGCGCCCGAGACCACCGCGGGCTGGGCGATGCCGAGAGCATCGAGGATAGTCGGGGCTACGTCGATGGCGTGACAGAACTGATCGCGCGTGCCGCCGATCGCCTTCATTCCCGCCGGCCAATGCACGATCAAGGGGTCGCGCACCCCGCCGCCGTGGGTGTTCTGCTTGTACCATTTGAGCGGAGTGTTGCCCGCCTGCGCCCAGCCCCACGGGATGTTGCAATGGCTGGCGGGTCCGCCAATGTCGTCCAGCCGGAGAACCGCCTGATCGACGTTTTCCTTGATGCCGTTGAAATACTTCATTTCGTCGAGGACACCATTCGGGCCGCCTTCCTGACTGGCCCCATTGTCCGAGACGACCACGAACAGGGTGTTGTCCAACCGGCCCAGTGATTTCAGGAACGCCACCAGCCGACCGATCTGAGCATCGGTGTGATCGAGCATGGCGGCGAACGCTTCTTGCAGGCGCGCGGCGAACTTTCGCTCGTCCGCGGTAAGTTCGCTCCACGGTTTCACCCCCGGGTTGCGTGCCGCCAGCCGGGTGTCCGGCGGGACGACGCGCGTGGCCTTTTGGCGCGCGAACCATTGCTCGCGGGCGACATCCCAACCGGCGTCGAAATGCCCGCGATACTTGTCGAGGTATTCGCGCGGCGCCTGATGGGGCGCGTGCATGGCGCCGAAGGCGAGATAGAGAAAGAAGGGCCGCTCCGGCACCAGCGATGTCAGATCGCGGATCATGCCCGCCGAGCGATCGACGATGTCCTCGGACAGGTGATAGCCGTCCTCGGGCCCCGCCGGGGCGTCGATGAAATGATTGTCGTGGGTGAGTTCGGGGAAAAACTGATCGGTCTCGCCCTGGAGGAAGCCGTAGTAACGGTCGAAGCCCTTTTGCAGGGGCCAGTTGGTGAACGGGCCGGCGGCGCTGCATTCCGACATCGGCGCAAGGTGCCATTTGCCTGCGGCGAACGTCGCATAGCCGTTGTCGCGCAGGATCTCGGCGAGAGTGGCGGACGAGCGGGGGATCGCCCCGCGCATATTGGGAAATCCTGTGTCGAAGTTGGAGATGGCCCGCATGCCGACCGCGTGGTGATTTCGCCCGGTGAGGAGTCACGCCCGCGAGGGGGAGCACAGGGCGGTGGTGTGAAAGCTGGTGAACCGCAGCCCCCCTGCCGCGAGAGCGTCGATGTTGGGCGTGTTCAGCGTCGAGCCATAGCAGCCGAAATGGGCGAAGCCGGTATCGTCGAGCACCACCATAACCACATTGGGTGCGTCGGACCTGAATTTTGCCGGCGGCCACCAAGGCTTGGATTCCGCGAACGTCCGGCCGATCTCGCCGCGGAACGCTTCGCCGGACGGGGTTGGGGCAGTCATCGTATGGTTTCCATACCAGGAGGGGCGAGCCGGGTTCGCGGCGATGCGAGAACCACGGCTTTGTCCCGGTGTGCGAGCGGACTCGCCGCCCCGGTGGCCAAGGCGCGGAGGCGCGCCTCCCCGAGGAGGCCTATCAGCAGTCAAGCCGGGGCTGAAGCGATTTGAACGCGCCGCCTGTCTACTGCGGGACGTCCGCCAGCCAATCGACCCATGCGCCGTGAGGGTGAACGTGGGCGAGGAGATGCTCCTCACCCCCGGGCCACAGGGTCAGGCGGACCTCCATGATCCCCATATTGTCCGGCGGCGGCTCCATGCGCAGCCAGGCGAAGGGCGCCTCGGCGGTGGCCGCGGCCCCCAGCGTGGTCAGCGCGTCGGCGAGAGCCGCCTGACTTTCCGCGGGCAGATATTGCCAGAACACCGAATGGTAGAGGACGGTGGCCGCGCCTGTCTCGGGACGCGCCCGGTGGGCCGCCCACGTCACCGCGTCTTCCCGCTCCACCCGAATTGCCGCCCCGCGCGCGGCGCCGATCGCGGCGTCGAGCCGCGCGAGGCGGTCGGGCTGGTCCGGCCAGACATAGGCGCGAAGCCGACGCCGGGCGTCCGGATCGGCGAGATCGACCGGCTTGCGGTCACACGCCGCGCGGCTGGAAACCGCGACCGTTTCGGGAAGAGGCGGCGGGGACCCGCGCCAATCGGTGTCGATGAGCACCGGCGCATCCGGATCGCCCCACGACAGGTCTCCCAGCGCGTAGCGGTAGCGGTCCCAAAGCTGGTTCAATCCCGCGCTCGCCCCAACCTCGAAACAGCGCAGGGGCAGGCCGGTTCGCGCGACCACGGAAAGGAATCCGCCGAGCAGACACGCCGAGCGCCTCACTTCGTTCGTCTGGGGCTCGTGGGTCATGAAGGCCGCGAGTCGCGCGTGGTTCGCCGGGAGCGCCGCCCGCGCCGCCGCCCACGCCGCATCCGCGTCGCCGCCGCGACCCGGCGCCGGATAGGCTTCCGAGAGGGCCGGGACCTCCCCGCTCAGGACCAGGTCGTGCAGACCACCCAACAGGCGCAGCGGGACGGCGTCGGCGATGAGTCTCTTCGCCGGAAAGGACCGCCAGGGGATCAACAGCGCCGCGGTGGGTCCACCGACCTCCGCGTCGGCGAGAGCCCGCTCCATCATGCTGGCCGAGAACGGAGCGCCCAAGGCCTCGCATCCGGCGATCTGCCAGCCGAAAGCCCGGGCCATCTCGCTGCGATCACTCATGGTCACCGAGGTGGTCGACCCTCGGGCGGGCGTCAAGCTTGATCGATCCGATCAATGTCGCGGATCCTCCCGCGATTGGATCCGCCAACGTCCGACCGCCTGTCTCACGCGAAGGCCAGTTCCTCCTCGTCCCGCGCTTGCCACGCGCGCATCGGGTCCCTGCCCATCAGCGCCAGGCGCACGGGGGCCCAGCCCATGCGGTGGATCTCGCACGGGCCAAGCTTGAGCAGAGCGCGGGCGTGGACCGGCGCGCGATAGCCTTTGTGGCCGGCGAAGCCATAGCCGGGGTAGATCGCATCCATCCCCGCCATCACCCGGTCGCGGGCGGTCTTGGCGAGGATCGAGGCGGCGGCGATGGAACAGGACATGGCGTCGCCCTTGATCACCGTCTTGACCGGGCACGGCATCGGAAAGGCGTAGTTTCCGTCGATCAGGGCGAAGGCCGGAGCGTGAGCCATGGCCTGGACCGCCCGGCGCATGGCCAGACCCGTGGCGTGGAGGATGTTGAGGGCGGCGATTTCCTCCACCGTGGCGAAGCCGACGCCCCACGCCGCCGCGCGCGCCTTGATCGCCGGCTCCAGCGCCTCCCGCTGTTTGGCGGAGAGCTTCTTCGAATCGTTCAGTCCGGCGATGGCGCCGCGTGGTTTGAGGATCACCGCGGCGGCGAAGACCGGCCCGGCCCACGGCCCGCGGCCTGCCTCGTCGACGCCGCACACCGGGCCGGGGCAGACCCTTTCCAGCATCATGTCGGGAAGGGATCGGGCCATCACGATCGCGACAATGCCGCGATTTGCGCGTGGCGGAAACAGCCGACGACGTGGTCGTTGACCATGCCGGTCGCCTGCATGAAGGCATAGACGATCACCGGCCCGCAGAACTTGAACCCCTTGGCCTTGAGCGCCCTGGCCATTTCGGCGGCGACGGGGGTCTGGGCCGGAACCTCCGCGACCGACGGCCACGCATTGAGGCGAGGGCGACCGTCGGTGAAGCGCCACAGAAAGGCGGAGAAATCCTCGCCCCGCTCGGCCATGTCCAGCCACGCGCGGGCCCCGGAAATGGCCGCGTCGATCTTGGCGCCCGAGCGGACGATGCCGGCATCGGCCATCAGCCGCGCGCGGTCCGCCTCGCCGAAACGGGCCACCGCCGCCGGTTCGAATCCGGCGAAGGCGTCGCGGAAGGCCGCGCGCTTGCGCAGGATGGTGATCCACGAAAGACCGGCCTGAAACCCGTCGAGAACCAGCTTTTCCCAAAGGGCGCGGCTGTCGTATTCCGGAACCCCCCACTCCTGATCATGATAGCCGCGGTAGAGATCGTCGCGCGGATCGGCCCATGCGCAGCGGGTCTCGTCGCCCTCGAAAAACCGGATGCCCATGACGCGAAAGTCCCGCGCTTCGCGCCCGACGGCAAGACGCTATTGTCGGCGGCCTAGGTGATCGCGGCCTTCAGCCACACCGGCCACACCGGGCGCCACGATCGGCCGTCGGCGAAGGTGAGGGGGCCGTTTTCCAGCCGGTCGAGGCGAAGCAGGGCGATGGCGGCGCTGTTTCCCGCGGACCGGACCTGTCCAGCCCGCAAATCGCCATTCAGCAATTCCTCGCCCGGCGCCGGCGGCGAACCCGCGAAGGCGATGGGGACCATCCGGCTCTTCACCGCCCCGCGCCGTTTCATCCGCGAGGTGGTCTCCTGCCCGACGAAACAGCCCTTTTTGAAATCGATCCCGTTGAGAAGATCGAAATCGGCCTCGATGGCATAGGCGCCTCCGTCCCCCCAGTCCGCCGACCCGGGAACCCCGCGGGCCAGGCGATGGGCGTCGAAGGCGCTCTCGTCCGCTATTTGGGCGCCGTCAGGCGGACCCAGACCCGCGCTCCGGAACCCAAGCGCGGCGAGACGGGGGTCGGCGATCCACCCGCTCGGCGCGCCAGCGGTGTTCCACAAGGCGTGGATCGGCGTTTCCAGCGGCGCGACCGCCACCTTGGCCCGGAGGCGGTAGACGCCCAGCCGCTCGATCAGCGCCGCGCGACGATCCGCCGCGCAGTCGATGAGGGCCCCCGCGCCGGTCGCGATGACGAAAAGGTCAAAGGCCACGCGCCCTTGCGGGGTCAAGAGGGCGCCAAAGCGCATCTCGCCTTGTCGAAGGTCGTCCACGTCCTGGCTGATCAGCCCTTGAAGAAAGCCACGCCAATCGGGTCCCGAAAGGCCGATGGCGGCGCGGTTCGCCAGCCTTGCGAAGACGGGAGCGTTGGTCATGAGGCCAAGATGGCGGCTCGCGGGCTTTGGCGCCAGAAGCGGTCGCCCTATAGAAGGCCATGGCGGCGAAACGATTTCCCATATTGTTCATCGCGCCCAGCCGGATCGGCGATGCGGTTCTCGCCTCGGGACTGGTGAAGGCGCTGAGCGATGAGGTTCCGGAGGCGCGGTTCACCATCGCCGCGGCGCCCCTCACCGCGCCGCTCTTCGCCCAGGTTCCCGGGCTTCAGGCGCTTGTCGCGATGGAAAAGAAGCCGCTCGGCCTGCATTGGCTGTCGCTGTGGCGCGGAGTGCGGACCCGCCATTGGGGGCTGGTGGTGGATACCCGCGGCTCGGCCCTCGCCCGGGTCCTGCGGCGTTCGCGGCGCGCGGCTCACGAAAAGGGCGCGCCGCCGGCGCACAAGGTGATCGACGCCGCGCGTCTGCTGCGGATGGAGGACCGTCCCCCCGCCCCCTTCCTGTTCACCAGCCCGCGGATCGAGGCCCGGGCGGCGGCGCTCACCGCCGGCGCCGGCCCGATCCTCGCCGTCGCCCCGGCGGCCGCGTGGATCGGCAAAACCTGGCCGGCCGAGCGGTTCGCCGCCGTGGTCCGCGCCCTCCTCGCCGACGACGGCCCCCTCGCCGGAGGGCGACTGATGGTGGTGGGCGGTCCGGCCGACCGCGCCGCGACCGATCCGGTGCGGGCGACGATCCCCAAGGCCCGGCGGGTGGATCTTCCCGGGTCGGAAGGGTTGCTGGAGGTGTATGCCGCGCTCAGGCATGCGCGCCTGTTCGTCGGCAACGATTCGGGACTGATGCACATGGCCGCCGCCGCCGGCGCCCCGACCCTCGGCCTCTTCGGACCCTCCGACGAGAGCCGCTATGGCCCATGGGGTCCCTCGGCGCGGACCGTGCGCGGGCCGCGGGACTTCGAGGCCTACAGGCGGGCCGATCCGCGCCTCGACCAGGCGGTGTGCCATATGATGGATCTTCGGGCCCCGGCCGTACTCGCGGCGGCGACGAGCCTGATCGCGCAAACCGCGGAAAGGCTCGAGGCATGACCAACTCCTTCGATCTGATCGTGCGCGGCGGCGAGGTGGTCAACCACGCCGGGCGCGGCGCCGCCGACATCGGGGTGCGCGCCGGGAAGATCGCGGCGGTAGGCGATCTTGCCCACGCGGATGCCGGCGAGGTGTTCGACGCCCGCGGTCTGACCATCATGCCCGGCGTCATCGACACCCAGGTCCACTTCCGCGAGCCCGGCCTCGAATGGAAGGAGGACCTCGAGAGCGGATCGCGCGGCGCCGTTCTGGGCGGCGTCGCCACGGTGTTCGAAATGCCCAATACCGAGCCGGCCACCACCGACGCCGAAGCTCTGGCCGACAAGCTGGGGCGGGCCAGGGGACGGATGCATTGCGACCACGCCTTCTATGTGGGCGGGACCCACGACAACGCCGTCTTTTTGGGAGAGCTCGAGCGCCTGCCGGGGTGCTGCGGGGTCAAGGTGTTCATGGGCGCCTCCACCGGCTCGCTGCTGGTGCCCGACGACGAGGGGGTGGCGGCGATCCTGCGCCACGTGAACCGGCGGGCGACCTTCCATTCGGAGGACGAATACCGCCTGGCGGAGCGCCGTCCCCTCGCCCGCGCCGGCGACTGGACCAGCCATCCGGAGGTGCGCGACGCCGAATCAGCCATCCGCTCCACCCGCAGGCTGGTGGCCCTCGCCAAGGCGCTGGGCAAGCGCATACACGTCCTGCATGTGACCACCGCGGAGGAGATCGATTTTCTCGGGGTCCACAAGGATGTCGCCAGCGTGGAGGTGACGCCGCAGCACCTCACCCTTACCGCGCCGCAGGCCTATGAGCGCCTGAAAG
>JBDTKQ010000272.1:0-6308 GCA_039935235.1 Caulobacteraceae bacterium | reverse complement strand
GAGTCCCGGCATGTCGAGGATATGGCCGTGGCGATAGTGGACGTGGGTGAGGACGACAGCGGCAACCTCCTCGTCGATCGCCCCGGCGATGGCCGCGCCTTCGACGAAGCGGATCTCGTGGCCCCTTCCCAGCCACCCGATCAGGCCCTGAACGACATAATTGTCGGTTGGAAAGTTGCTCCCCTCCATGACCACGACGCGCCGGTCCGGACGCAGGGCGAGAGCGGCGGCGACGGTCTTGAACAGGTCGATCCCCGCCCCGTCGGTCATCACCACCTCCCCGGGGGCGGCGCCGATCAGGCCGGCGATCATGTCGCCGAGGCGATAGGGCAGGTCGAACCAGCCGGCCCTGTTCCAGCTGGTCACCAGTCCCTCGCCCCATTCGCGCGCGACGGCGTCGGCCACGCGGGCCACCGCCGCCCTGGGCAACGGGCCAAGCGAATTGCCGTTGAGATAGATCACTCCCTCCGGCAGCGCGAAGGCGTCACGAAAGCTGGCGAGCGGATCGGCCCGGTCGAGCGCCGCGGCGGCCGCGCGGTCGGGAGCCGTCACAGGCCGAGCGCCGAAACGAGGGCGCGCCGCCGAGCGTCGGTGAGCGGCCTGAGGGGTGCGCAAAGCCTCGTCCAGCCCGCGTCGCCGTGGATTTCAGCGAGCGCCACCTTGACCGCGGGAACCAGGGAGAAGTCGGAAAAGGCGTCGCGGGTCCTGCTCACCCGCGCCTGGGCGGCGGCGCGCGCTCGCGGCGCGGCAGCGACCACCGGGGCGATCGTACGCGGCTGGACACTGGCGGTGGCGGAGATCCATCCGGCGCCGCCCAGGGCGAGAAGATCGCTCATCCGCGCCTCGGTCCCCACGAAAACATCCAGGTCGCCGAACCGGCGGGCCACGGCCCCGCTGTTCGCCCGGTCGCCGGAGCTGTCCTTGTAGCCACCGATCGCCCCGCCGCAAGCCTCGACGATCCGCGCCGTCAGATCGTCACCGAGAGGCACGCCCGACATTTGCGGGAAGTTGTAGAGGTAGAGCCACCGCCCCTCGTGGGCCACCTCGCGAACGAGCCGGCGATACCAGTCGACGACACCGTCGGGAATTTCCCTTTGTCTCATGGTCCAGTCGGGCTAGCAGCGTCGCCAACGCTTCTGGAAGGTCGCAACGCAGATGACTGCCGCCCCCGGGCGGGGGCCGTGGATTCGCCGCCTCACGCCCGATCCCTACATCGTCGCCATTCTGGCCATGGTCGCCCTCGCCAGCCTCGCGCCGGTGCGGGGCGGGGCGGCGGTCCAGTTCGGCTGGCTGACCAAGGCGGCCATCGCCCTCCTCTTCTTCCTTCACGGCGCCAAGCTGTCGCGCGCCGCGGTGCTCGGAGCCCTCGGCCACTGGCGCCTGCACCTCACCATTCTGGCGGCCACCTTCCTGCTCTTTCCGTCGATCGGCCTGGCGGTCCGCGCCTTGCCGCCGTCGATCCTCCCCACCTCCCTCGCGGCGGGGGTGCTGTTCCTGTGTTGCCTGCCCTCGACGGTGCAATCGTCGATCGCCTTCACCTCGGTCGCCAGAGGCAACGTCGCCGCGGCCGTGTGCGCCGCCTCCGCCTCCAACCTTCTGGGGATCGTCCTCACCCCGATCATGGTGGCCGCGACCCTGGGGGTTCACGGCTCCGGCTCTCCGGTCGGCGCCTTCGAGGCGGTGATCGTGCAGCTGGTCCTGCCCTTCGCCGCCGGCCAGGTCGCCACGCGATGGATCGGCGGCTGGGTCGCCCGTCACCGCCGGCTGGTGGGATGGACGGACCGGGGCTCGATCCTGCTCATCGTCTATGGCGCGTTCAGCGCCGCGGTGGTCAAGGGTATCTGGAGCCAGGTCTCGGGGCCGCAGATCGCGGTTCTCGTCGTCGTCTGTTGCGTGGTTCTGGCCCTCGTCCTGATCGCGACAGCGATCGGCGCCCGGGCCCTCGGGTTTTCCAGGGCCGACGAGATCGCCATCGTCTTCTGCGGCTCGAAAAAGAGCCTGGCGTCCGGAATCCCCATGGCCACCATCCTGTTTCCCGCGGCATCGGTGGGATTGATCGTCCTGCCGCTTATGCTGTTCCACCAGTTGCAGTTGATGGCGTGCGCGGTGATCGCCCAGCGCTACGCCGCGCGAACCGCCGAAAGGGAGCCGACCCTCGCGGTTCTATAGCGGGCGCCCCTTCCCGCTGTTCGAAAAAGTCGTTGGATACCGCGAGCGATACAAGAAATCCTGCGAGGATCGGAACGCGGTAGCGCTCGGCGGTGAGGGTGGGCGCGAGGACCTTGGGATCGTTGAGCGGATAGCAGCGGCCGGCGCCGCGCTGATCCCACTGGACGACGATGAAGAAATCCTCGCGCGACCGTTGAAACGCCCACGCGATGGGCATTTCCACCGCGCCTGGACCGCCGTGGCCAGGACCGCCGGAAGAAACGCCCCAGCCAACCGGGTGGTAATCCAGTTCGCCCCCATGACCGACCCTCTAAAGTGCGGCCTTGATCGCCGCGCCGGCCTCGCGCGCGGCGAGGGTCACCGCCGGGGAAACGTCACCCATGATGTAGAAGTCATGGATGAGGGCGGGATAGTTCACATGCCGCGTCGCGACCCCGGCGGCCTGAAGGGCCGCGGCGTAGTCGCGTCCCTCGTGCTCGAGGGGATCGAAGCCCGCGGTGGCGACGAACGCGGGCGGCAGGCCGGACAGGTCGCCTTGTCGCGCCGGGGCCGCGCGTATGAAATCCTTGTGGTGGTGGGCCGCCAGATTTTTCTCGAACCAGTCCATCACAGCCGATGTAAGCACCGGGCCGTCGCGCTCACGGCGGGAGGCGGTTGGGACGTGGGGGGTCACCGCCGGATAGAGGAGAAGCTGGAACTTCAACCGGCGAGCGGGATCGTCCTTGAGGTCGATGGCCACTGAGGCCGCCAGATTGCCCCCGGCGCTGTCGCCACCGACACCGATCCGCGCCGGATCGGCGCCGATCTGGCCGGCGTGGTCGAAGGCCCAGCGGGTGGCCACGAGGGCGTCGTCATGGCCGGCCGGAAACGGGAACTCCGGAGCGAGGCGGTAGTCCACCGCCAGTACCCGGGCGCCAGAGAAGGCGGCGAGGCGGCGGCAATGGGCGTCGTGGGTCTCCAGATCGCCGATCACCCAGCCGCCCCCGTGGAAATAGACGAGGCACGGTCCGGGAGCGGCGGCGCCCGGCGGGGTATACAGTCTGGCGCCGATCGGTCCGGCCGCCCCGGCGACCTCGAGGTCCCGCGTCTCCACCTCGGGCCGCGAGGAGCCGACGTTCTGCGCCGCGCGCTGCATCCGGTAGAACGCGCGGAGCATCTCTGGCGGCGCCGCCTCGAGCGGCGGCGCGTCGGCGGGCGCCGCGGCGGCCTCGGTCTCGAGCATGATCTTGAAATGGGGGTCGAGCATGGGGCGTCGCTTTCCTTACCTTCCTGCCTCCGCTTTGTGGGGAGGCAGGTGCGAAGCGCCGGTGGGGAAGTGTGAAGAGGCTCCGGCCGCCGAGATGACCCACACTTCCCCACCCTGACCGCTTCGCGGTCTGTCCCTCCCCATGAAGGGGAGGGAGCCGCCCTTTACGCCGCGGCCTGCTTGGGCGTGTAGCCGAGGATGGCCTTGACCTCGAGGTATTCGGCAAAGCCGAAGTCACCCCACTCGCGGCCGTTACCGCTCATCTTGTAGCCGCCGAAGGGGGCGTTCATGTCGCCGCCGCCGCCGTTGATCGACACCTGGCCGGCGCGCAGTTGCGAGGCCACCTCGCGGACCTTGGTCATGTCCGTCCCCGAGATGTATGCGGCCAGGCCGTATTCGGTGTCGTTGCCGACCCTCACCGCCTCGTCGACGCTGTCGTAGCCGAGGATCGAGACCACCGGGCCGAAGATCTCCTCCTTGGCCACCGTCATGTCGTTGGTCACATTGGCGAACACGGTGGGCTTCACATAGAAACCCTTGTCGAGACCCTCCGGCCGACCGGCGCCGCCGGTGACCAGGGTCGCCCCCTCGTCGATCCCGGCCTTGATCAGGCGCTGAATCTTCTCCCACTGCGTCCTGTTGACCACCGGACCGATCTGGGCGTTGCCGTTGGGATCGCCGACCGTCGTGCTTTCCGCCGCCTCTTTGGCGATGACGATAGCCTCGTCCATCTTCGCCGCCGGGACCAGCATCCGCGTCGGCGCGTTGCACGACTGACCGGAGTTCTGCATCACGTGCTTGACCCCGCCGCCGACGGCGCTGGCCATTTCGGCGTCCTCGAGGATGATGTTGGGGCTCTTGCCGCCCAATTCCTGGGCGACTCGCTTGACCGTGGGGGCGGCTGCCTTGGCAACCTCGATCCCCGCGCGCGTCGAACCGGTGAAGGAGACCATGTCGATCCCCGGATGGCGCGAGATCGCCGCCCCGACCTCCGCGCCGGTGCCGTTGATCATATTGTAGACGCCCGCGGGAACCCCGGCGGCATGCATGATCTCGGTCCAGATGTAGGCGGAAAACGGCGCCTCTTCCGAGGGCTTGAGCACCATGGTGCAACCGGTGGCGAGCGCCGGGACAACCTTGCAGGCGATCTGGTTGATCGGCCAGTTCCACGGGGTGATCATGCCGCACACCCCGATCGGCTCCTTGACGATCCGGGTAGAGCCGCGGTCTTCCTCGAACCTGAAGTTTTTCAACACCTCGATTCCGGTGGCCAGGTGGGCCATGCCGATCGGCGCCTGGGCGCGCTGGGCGAGGCTGGCGGGAGCGCCCATCTCCTCGGTGATGGCATTGGCCATGTCGCCAAAACGCTTCTGGTATTCGGCGAGGATGCGCTGCAGCAGATCGAGCCGCTCCTCACGACTGACGAGCGACCAGGTCTTGAACGCCTTTTGCGCGGCCTTGACCGCCTTGTCGACGTCGGCGGCGGCGCCGGCCGAGATGTGGCCGCACACCGCCTCGGTCGCCGGATTGATCACGTCCAGGCTCCCGGGCGTGACCGGATCGACCCATTGGCCGTCGATGTAGAACTTCATGTATTCGCGCATGGGTGTCTCCTTGGGCGCCGTTCCGGCACGGATCCCGGATTGTCGCCGGGGCTCGTCAGAGCCTCATATTAGTGATCGTGGTTCATACGGGAAGGGGCGCCGTGGCGGAAAGCCGCTCTCGTTCCCGGCTTGCGGTGGCGACGACGGCTGGCTAGACCCGGGGTCTCGAGCCTTTCCGGCCGTCGCCCCGCGGAGTTGAGACCATGGTCGCCATCGCCGTCATTCTCCTGTTCGTCGTCGTTCTGGGCGCGTTCAACTACTGCGAGTACGGGCGGCTCGACTGACCGGCGATCCCACCCGCGGCTGGGCCCTCGTCACCGGCGGCGCCCGGCGGATCGGCGCGACCCTCGTGGTCGCGGCGGCACAGGCTGGATACGATGTCCTCGTTCACCACCGGTCGGCCGAGGCGGATGCGCGGGCGATCGCCGGGCGGGTTCGCGCCCTCGGCCGCCAGGCGGAGGTCCGCCGCGCCGATCTCGCCGACCCGCAAGCCGCCCGTGGCCTGGTGGAGGACGCGCCCGGCGTCGTCACCTTGCTGGTCAACTGCGCCTCGGTGTTCCGAAACGACCGGCTGGAAACGTTGACCCAGGCGGGGTGGGACGCGTCGATGGCCGCCAATCTGCGCGCCCCTGTGTTCCTCGCCCAGGCCTTCGCCGCCGCCCTCCCGCCGACGCGCGAGGGGCTGATCGTCAATATTCTCGACCAGAGGGTCTGGCGGCTCACACCGAGGTTCTTCAGCTACACCATCGGCAAGGCCGCCTTGTGGGCCGCGACCCAGACCCTCGCCCAGGCGCTTGCCCCGCGCATCCGGGTCAACGCCATCGGCCCGGGACCGACTCTTCCCTCGGTCCACCAGGCGCCCGGAGAGTTCGAGGCCGAGGCCGCGGCCGTGCCGCTTCACCACGGCGTCGACCCTTGCGAACTCGCCGCCGCCCTACGCTATCTGATCGAGGCGCGATCGGTCACCGGCCAGATGATCGCCGTCGACGCCGGGCAACATCTCGCCTGGCGCACCCCCGACGTGGTCGGCGAGGAATGACCGTCACCACCACCGTCTTCGTCCGTGGCCTGACGGTCGAGGCGGAGATCGGCGTCCATGGTCACGAGCGCGGCCGCCGCCAGCCGCTGATCGTCGATGTCGAGCTTCAGATTGACACCAACGGATGGCGGGCGCTGACCGACACGGTGAACTATGAGGCGGTGGCCGCCCATGCCCGGACGATCGCCGCCTCGGGCCATATCGGCTTGGTCGAATCCTTCGCCGAACGCCTCGCGCGCGCCTGCCTTGG
>JBDTKQ010000271.1:0-4907 GCA_039935235.1 Caulobacteraceae bacterium | reverse complement strand
CATCGGCTGAACCGGCTTGAACCCCGCGAGAGGGGTGGTGGTCAGGCGCTTTTCCTCGGTGATCGTGTCGCCAACGGCGGCGTCGGCCACCTCCTTGATCTGGGCGGTGATGAAGCCGATCTCGCCGGGCCCCAGGGTGGCGACGTCGGTCGCCTTGGGCTGGAAGACCCCGATCTTGTCGACCTTGTAGGAGGCGCCGGCCTGCATCATCCGCACCTGCTGGCCGGCTCGGAGCACCCCGTCGAACACCCGCACAAGAACCACCACGCCAAGATAGGCGTCGTACCACGCGTCCACCAGCAGCGCCTTGAGGGGCGCGGCCGGGTCGCCCCTGGGGGCCGGCAGGCGGGTGACGATCGCTTCGAGAACCTCGTGGATGCCAAGTCCGGTCTTGGCCGAGCATTCCACCGCCTCGGACGCGTCGATGCCGATAACGTCCTCGATCTGGCGGCGCACCCGCTCGGGTTCGGCGGCGGGAAGGTCGACCTTGTTGAGCACCGGGACGATCTCGTGATCGTTGTCGAGCGCCTGATAGACATTGGCAAGGGTCTGGGCCTCCACCCCCTGGCTCGCGTCGACCACGAGGATCGAGCCCTCGCACGCGGCGAGGGAACGGCTCACCTCATAGGCGAAGTCGACATGGCCGGGGGTATCCATCAGGTTGAGGACATAGCTCTCGCCGTCGTCGGCGCGGTACGAGAGCCGCACCGTCTGGGCCTTGATGGTGATCCCCCGCTCGCGCTCGAGGTCCATCGAATCGAGCACCTGCTCCTTCATCTCGCGGGCGGTGAGGCCGCCGGTTTCCTGGATCAGCCGGTCGGAGAGGGTGGATTTGCCGTGGTCGATGTGGGCGACGATGGCGAAGTTGCGGATGCGGGCGGTATCGGTCGTCATGGGCGGAGCCTCTAGCACAGTTGGTCCGCCGCCTCGCCAATTCAGCGCCCGTTAACCGGCGACGCGGTAGACGTTCGGGCAAGCGTCGCGCGGTGTGGCCGCGACCGCCGGAGTTCGCCATGGACCGCCGCCTGCTGATCGCCTCTGGCCTCGCCTCCCTCGCCGCCGGCCCCGTCCTCGCCCAGAACGAGCCACCGCCCCCGCCCCCTCCGCCCGGCGGCGGTCCGGCGCCCACCTATTCCGACGACGAGATGGTCGGGCGCGTCTCCGACTTCATGGGCGTGACCGCCGAATCGGCCGGGGCCGTCGTCGAGCGCCTGTTCCGCCAGGACGGCCGGCCGACCGGCTATATCGCCGGCTCCGAGGCCGCCGGCGCCTTCGTCTTCGGCCTGCGTTACGGCCGGGGCCTGCTCTATATGAAGGACCGCCCCACCCAGGAGGTGTTCTGGCAGGGACCGACTGTCGGGTTCGACACCGGCGGCAACGCCAGCCGCGTCTTCGTCCTTTGCTATGACCTGCAATACCCGGACGCGATTTTCCGGCGGTTCCCCGGGGTGGAGGGATCGGCCTATCTCGTCGGCGGCCTGGGCGTGAACTATCAGCACGCCGACGGTATCACCCTGGCCCCAATCCGCGCCGGAGTCGGCCTGCGCCTGGGCGCCAGCATCGGCTATCTGGCCTACAGCCGCCGCCGCAACCTCATCCCGCTCTGAGTCCGGGAGGCCGCCCCCGCCCTACAGCTTCCCCGCCGCGTGCAGGGTCCCGTAGAGCGTCTCCATCAACTGGCCGATATGGTCGTCCTTGGTGTTAGCCTGACTGTTGAGCCCGACGGCGATCACCGCGTTCTGCCTGGGCAGATAGGCGTAGAGCGTGCGGTAGCCCAGAGTCTCTCCCTCGTAATACCAGAAGACGCCCATGGTCTTGCTGGTCATCTGCGCGACACCCAGTCCAAAGCCCCGCGGATCGGCCAGATCGGTGGAAGCGATCGGCTTGCCGCTCGAGACCGAAACGATGCTCAGGAGCTCGCGCCTCTGGGCGGGCGCCAGCGTGGCGCCGCGATAGAGGTTCCGCACCCAGCGGACCACCTGCGCCGGAGTGGCGACGATACCGCCGGCGGCTTGCATCCACGAGACGGAGAAGCCCCTGACGTCATCGCCATAAATGGGTTTGAGCGGGGCGTTGTCGGGATCGGTGCTGTAGAAATACCCCGAGACCATTCGCGTGGTCACCGCCGGCGGATAGACGCTGTCGGCGTAATGGGTGTCGGCGAGGCCGTGGACCGGACCGATGAGCCGGCGAGCGAGCTCGTCGGCATAGGTATGTCCGGTGGCCTTCTCCACGATCAGCTGGGCAAGGATGTAGTTGGTGTTGCTGTAGGCCCAGCGATGGTTCGACGGCGGCGCCCCGTCCTTTGGGTATGCGTAGGCGACGAGCTCCTTTGCCGTGAACACGTGGTGCGGAGCTTTGGCCAGGTCCGCCAGCATCGCCGAAACAGCGTCATAGCCGACGATGCCGCTGGTCATGTCCAGCAGGCGCCGGATGGTGACCGCGCGCCACGCCGGGTATTGCGGCAACCATTTTCCCACCGTGTCGGAGATACTGAGCCGGTGCTCGGCCTCGAGCTGCAGGATCAGGGCGGCGGTGAACGATTTGGTGTTGGAACCGATCTCGAAGAGGCTGGACGGCGTGATCGGCGTCGCGCCTCGAAACGCGGTGGTCCCGGCGACGACGTCGATGTCCGGCGCGTGGTCGGCGAGGCTGACGCTCAGCGAGGCGGCCGAAATGTGCTCGACCGCGCCGCGGTCCCGCAGGTAGCGGTCGAGATCGAGCCGCAGCGCCTTGCGCAACACGCTATTGTCGGCCGCGTTCGCCGGCGCCGCCGCTCCGACCAGCGCCGTTACGGCCAGCAAAACAATGGCGAGGCTTCGCATCGGGTCACTCCCTGATCATGACGCGGCGAAACTATCGCGTGATTGCCTTGAGCGAAAACTGTTTCCCGCTCAGGTCCTCAGCCGGGCGCCGACTGCCTTGCCCGCGGCGTTCACGATCCTGGCCGAGAGAGCCTCGATCTCCGCTTCGGTGAGCGTCGCGGAGATCGGCTGGAGAGTGACCTCGACGGCGACGGACTTCTCACCCTCGGCCACGCCGGCGCCGACGTAGACGTCGAACACCCGCGCGCCGGCGATCAGGTCGCGGTCGGCGGCGAGCGCGGCGCGGACAAGCTCGCCCGCGGCAATCTCCCGGCCGATGATGAAGGCGAAGTCGCGGGTGAGCGGCATGAAGGGCGAGAGGGCGAGGGCCGGGCGGGTCTTGACCGCCTTCTTCCTCGGTTCCGGGATCGCCTCGACGATGAGCTCGAAGCCGTAGATCGGCCCCTCCACGTCGAGCGCCTTGAGCACAGCCGGATGAAGCTCACCGAACTCGGCGAGAACGGTCTTGCGGCCCAGTCGCAGGCTCGCCGACCGGCCGGGCCGCCACCACGGTGAGGCTCCGTCCTGCATGATCTGAAGCGAGTCCGCCGGCGCGCCGAGTTCGGCCACCAGAGCCATCAGATCGGCCTTGACCGTGAATACGTCCTCGGCGGCGGCCCCGTCCCACCGCCGCGGGCCGTGCGGGGCGAGCACGGCGGTGATGGCGGTCCGCTGGTCGGCGGGGGCGTCTCCGGCGAACACCGGCCCGATCTCGAAGAGGGCGCAGTCGGGAAAGCCGCGCCGGGCGTTCCTGCCCGCGACCTCGATCAGCCCCGGCAGAATCGAGGGCCGCATGCAGTCGAGTTCGGGGGAAATCGGGTTTTCCAGCACAAGTGCTGAATTTCCCCCGCCGAACAGCCGGGCGACGTCCCGCCCGACGAAAGACCAGCCGATCGTCTCGCGCCAGCCCGCGGCGGCGAGGGCCCGACGCGCGGTCCGCATCCGCGCCTGTCGGGGCGTCAGGATGCCGCCGGACGCATGGGCGATCTCGGGAAGCGGCGTCGCCGGAAGGGCGTCGTAGCCGGCGATCCGCGCCACTTCCTCCACCAGGTCGGCGCGGCCGTCGATGTCGCGGCGCCACGATGGCGGCTGCACCCACCCGCCGTTCGCGACGAAGCCGAGGTCGCCCAGGATGGACCACACCCGCGCCGGCGGCAGGGACAGCCCCGAGAGACGCTCGACATAGGCCGGATCGAAGTCGATCGCCGCGCGCGGCGCGGGCGGGCTCCCGGCCATGATCACGTCCGAGGCCTCACCGCCGCACAGGTCGAGAATCAGCCGCGTGGCCAGCTCCAGCCCGTCCACCAGCGATCCGGGATCGACCCCGCGGGCGAAGCGGTATTGGGCGTCCGAGACGATGCCCGTGTCCCGCCCGGTCTGCGCCGTGCCGATTGGATCGAACCAGGCGCTCTCGATGAAGACCTCGGTGGTCGCCTCCGAGCAACCGGTTGACACCCCCCCCATGACGCCGCCCAGCCCGATGGCGCCCGAGGCGTCGGCGATCACGCACATTCGCGGCGTCACCTCATAGGCCTGGCCGTCGAGCGCCGCGACCGTTTCGCCGGCGCGGCCCAGACGCACCTCGATGAAACTACCGGCGATCCTGACCGCGTCATAGACGTGGAGCGGCCGGGCGCGGTCATAGGCAATCAGGTTGGTGACATCGACCAGGGCGCTGATCGGGCGCAGGCCGATGGCCGTGAGCCTCTGTTGAAGCCAGGCCGGCGAGGGGCCGTTCCTCACCCCGCGAATCAGGCGCCCGGCAAACGCCGGACAGGCCTCGGGAGCCGAAAGCCGGACGGCGATGGGGCAAGGAAAGGCGCCGAGGACCGCGGCCACGGCAGGATCCCTGAACCGGCCGACGCCCGCCGCCGCCAGGTCGCGGGCGATGCCGACGACGCCCAGCCAGTCGGGGCGATTGGGGGTCACCTCGAAATCGATCGTCGCCTCGAGGCCGAGGGCCGTCGCCGCCGGGGTTCCCACGGGCAGATCGGGAAGCTCGAGGATGCCGTCCGACTCGCCGGCGATCTCCAGCTCGGCGGC
>JBDTKQ010000270.1:0-3968 GCA_039935235.1 Caulobacteraceae bacterium | reverse complement strand
GGGTTCAGACGGCGGCTGACGATTCGACAGGATCCCTCGTGCCGGGCGACGTGGCCTGGGCGCGCGCCGGCCACGGCCTGTCGGTGGGCGATCTGGTGTTCGTCGAGCCGGCGGAGACCGGGGGCGGAATGCGCCTTCGCCAGGTCCCACAGGTCAACGGGGCTCTGGTGGCCATGGACCCCGCCACCGGACGGGTTCTGGCGATGGTCGGCGGGTATAGTTTCTCGCTCTCCAAGTTCAACCGCGCGACCCAGGCGTATCGCCAGCCGGGATCGGCGTTCAAGCCGTTCGTCTACGCCACCGCCCTGGACAGCGGCCAGTTCACCCCCGCCAGCATCGTCGTCGACCGGCCGATCACCCTGCGTGGCTTCGGCGGCCAGAGCTGGAGCCCGGAGAACTACGAACACGATTTTCACGGGGCCCTCGTGTTCCGCCGCGGCCTCGAGCTGTCGCTCAACACCATGACCGTGCGCATCGCCATGCAGGTGGGGATGCCCAGGATCGTGGCCACGGCCAAACGCTTCGGCATCGCCGACTCGATGGCCCCGGTGCTGGCCATGGCCCTTGGCGCGGGGGAAACCACCCCGTTCCGCCTCACCGGGGCCTATTCCAGCCTGGTCAACGGCGGGCGCAAGGTCGATCCGCACCTGATCGAGCTGGTCGAGGACCGGGACGGCAAGGCGATCTACCGGGCCGACCGGCGCGATTGCCCGGGATGTTCCGCCGCCTTCACCGGCGCCGATGGCCCCGACATGGCCCCCACGGGCGAACAGCTGATCGATCCAATCACCGCCTATCAGATCGACACCATGCTCGAGGGCGTGGTTCAGCGCGGCACCGGGACCGCCGCCCAGGTCCTCGGCCGCCCGATCGGCGGCAAGACCGGCACCACCAACGAGTTCCGCAGCGCCTGGTTCATGGGGTTCTCACCGCAGATCGTGGTCGGCACGTTCGTCGGCTTCGACGACAACCGCTCGCTCGGCAAGGGCGAGACCGGCGCCGTCGCCGCCCTGCCGATTTTCGTCGAATTCATGCAGGAAGCGCTCAAGGGCCTGCCGCCGATGGACTTCAAAGCCCCGGCGACCGCGAAATTCGCCTACGTCGGACCCAACCGCGAGGCCTTCCGGCCGGGCACCGAGCCCAAACCCGCGCCGCCAAAAGCGGCCCCGGCCGCGCCGATTTTGGGCGATCCTTTCGCGATCACGCCCTTCGGGCCGGCGCCGGTCGCGCCGCTCCCCGGATCGACCGACCGACCGCCGCCAAAGGCCAACCGGCCGCCCAAGGCCCCCGACGACCTCACCGGATTGTATTGAGCCGCCGCCCGCGCTAATGGCCCGCGCCCGGTTTCCCGCCGGGGTCTCAGCGAGAGGTTCCGCAAAATGCGCGCCGACATCGACTCCATGGCCGGCGACATCGGCCGGTCCGTCGCCCTGCTCCGGAGGCGTCTTTGACTGGGAAGCGGCCTTAAGCAAACTCGACGAGCTCAACGCCCGGGCGGAGGCGCCGGGCGTGTGGGACGACGCCGAGGCCGCCCAGAGCCTGATGCGCGAGCGCACCCGCCTCGCCGGTCAGGTCGAGGCCGTCCGGCGACTGGAGCGCGAGCTGGCCGACGCCCTCGAATTCGCCGAACTGGCCGACGCCGAGGGCGATCAGGCGTCCCTCGACGACGTGACCGCGCAACTTGGCGCCCTCAAGGCGCTCGCCGACCGGGCCGAACTCGAGGCGTTGCTCTCGGGCGAGGCGGACGGAGCCGACGCCTATCTCGAGGTCAATTCGGGGGCCGGCGGCACCGAGTCGGCGGACTGGGCGGCGATGCTCCTGCGCATGTACACCCGGTGGGCCGGCGCCCATGCCATGAGCGTCGATTTCATCGAGGAGACCGATGGCGAACAGGCGGGGATCAAGTCGGCGACGGTCAAGATCAGCGGGTCCAACGCCTATGGCTGGCTGAAGACCGAGGCGGGGGTCCATCGGCTGGTGCGCATCTCGCCCTTCGATTCAGCCGCCAAGCGCCACACCAGTTTCGCCTCGATCTGGGTCTATCCGGTGGTCGACGACAAGATCGAGATCGAGATCAATCCCTCCGACGTGCGCACCGACACCTATCGCGCCAGCGGATCGGGCGGCCAGCACGTCAACAAGACCGACTCGGCGGTGCGCCTGACCCACATTCCCACGGGTATCGCCGTCGCCTGCCAGAACCAGCGCTCACAGCATCAGAACCGCGACCAGGCGTGGAAGATGCTCCGCGCCCGACTCTACGAGGCCGAGCTTCAGCGGCGCGAGGCCGCCGCCCAGGCCGTCGAGGACCAGAAGAGCGACATCGGCTGGGGTCACCAGATCCGCTCCTATGTCCTGCAGCCCTATCAGATGGTCAAGGACCTGCGGACGAACGTGGAGACCTCGGACACCTCCGGCGTCCTCGACGGCGATCTCGACCGCTTCATGGCCGCCTCGCTGGCGCAGCGCGTGGGGGCGACGCGGGAGGAAGGATAGCCGCGGAGCGCGGGCGTCCCGCCCGTTTTTTGTCGGCGCCGAAGAGAGCTGGCGGGACGCCTGCGCTCCGACGGACGGGAGGGTCGGCTCTCAGCCGTTCTGCCGCGCGTAGTCGCCGGCGCGCACGAATCGAAGGG
Organism: Caulobacteraceae bacterium; assembly: GCA_039935235.1. Lineage (GTDB taxonomy): Bacteria > Pseudomonadota > Alphaproteobacteria > Caulobacterales > Caulobacteraceae > Acaudatibacter. Next base: position 1,335 of record JBDTKQ010000270.1, on the reverse strand, counting down.
GGTTTTGCACCCGGCCGTCGAGCCAGATCTCGTAGTGGAGATGATCGCCCGTGGAGCGGCCGGTCGAGCCCATGGCTCCGATCGTCTGGCCAAGAGCGACGCGCTGTCCGATGTGGACGCCGATCGACTGGAGATGGCCGTAGCGGGTCTTGAAGCCATGGCCGTGGTCGATCTCGATGGTGTTGCCATAGCCCGATTTCTGGCCGGTGAAGACCACCACGCCCGGGGCGGTGGAGTGGATCGGGGTCTTGTAGGCCCCGGCGAAGTCGAGGCCGGGATGGAAGGCGCGCTCGCCGGTGAAAGGGTCGACGCGCACTCCGAAGCCGCTGCTTTGCACGGTATTGACCGTCGGGCGGGCGAGGGGAACGCCGGCGGCGGCGGCGTCGAGCACGTGCATCGCCGACAGGTCGAGCGCCGCGCGCCCGACCCGCCGGGCGAAGTCCTGATCGACATCGAGGGTGGCGGCCAGAGCGCGCGGATCGTTCGCGGCGAGCAGCGGTCCGCCCATCCCTTCGGTCCGCTGGGCGTAGGCGGCGGGCCTCAGGCCCGCCAGACGGAAGGCGAGACGCAGCCGGTCGGCGCGATTCGTGGCGAAGGTTTCGGCCTCCGCGATCAGCCGGTCCTGATCGGCGCGCACGGCTTGCAGCCGATCGATGGGCGAGGCGGATCGCGAAATCGCGGTCGCCGGGATCGGGGCGGACGTTCCCGCCGCGCCTTGCGCCTGTATCAACAGGGTTGCGAGCGCCTCGTGACGCCGCTCGAGCGCGCCGGCGAGCCTGTCGACCGACGCCGTGGTCGCCTTCAGCCGCGCCTCGGTGCGCGCCGCGGCGATCTCGCCGTTCGTCCGATGAAAGGCGCCGCTCATCATCGCCAGGGTGGAAAGGCTCAGCCACACGGCGCCGACGGCCGCCGCCCCGGCGATCGCCATCTGGCGCGCGGGCGTGAGGCGCCACGAGCGGCTCGCCACGCCGGAATGAAGATGGAGGTGGCGCTCGGGAAACAGGCGCGTCACCGGGCGGCCAAGGCGCGCCAGCCGTCGAAACATCATTGGCGAAAAGGATCCGTTAACCTTTGGGAGCGGGGCCATATGCCCCACGACGTTGCCGGTTGGCAAGTCATGATCCCAAAAACCCCGACCAGGGCGCCCCTTGCCACAATGTCACTCGTCGCTGACGGAGCGGCCAGCGTCAGGTTGCGAGAAAAACGTGTATTACCCCACCAAAATGTTTCCCGGGTATCCAGTATTTACTTGAGGGTATCTGAAGATGCCGATCGGATCGCCAAAACGTCGCTATACGCTCGACTCACGTAACCGAGCGAACCGTGTCGAGAACC
>JBDTKQ010000269.1:0-4591 GCA_039935235.1 Caulobacteraceae bacterium | reverse complement strand
CTCGGCGCCGTCCTCCTCCTCCTCGTGCCCGCCTCCGCCGCCGCCGCCGGACCGCGGCAGGCCGCGGCCGCCTCACCGCCGCCCCTCGCCGCGCCCGGGGAGGCGGCCTGGCGCACGCCCGATCCGCAAAACGTGCTGGTGATCGACACCACCAAGGGGCGGATCGTCGTCGAGATGGCCCCGGCGGCCGCGCCGCTGCACGTCGCCCGCATCCGCGCCCTGGCCAAGACCGGTTTTTACGACGGCAGGGCCTTCTTCCGGGTGATCGCCGATTTCATGGACCAGACCGGCGACCCGACCGACACCGGGACCGGCGGCTCGACCCTGCCCAATCTGCCGGCCGAGTTCACCTTCCGGCGCGTGGCGGAGACCCCGATCGTGGTGGTCAGCCGCGAGGGCGGCCTCGAGGCGGGATTCCTGGGAAGCCTTCCGGTGATCGGCCAGCCGATGGATCTGGGCCTGCTCACCGCCGACCATAGGGTCAATGCGTGGGGCGCCTTCTGTTCGGGCGTCGGCGGCATGGCGCGGGCCGATGCGCCCGACAGCGCCAACAGTCAGTTCTTTCTGATGCGCGCCACGGTCGCCAGCCTCGACCAGAAATACACCGCGTGGGGCCGGGCGATATCCGGTCTCGACGTGATCCGCGCCATCGCCACCGGCGAGCCTCCCGCCGCGCCCGACAAGGTGCTCACCGTGCGCCTCCTCGCCGATCTTCCGGCGGCCACGGCGCCCAGGGTGAGGGTGATCGACACCCGCGGCGCCTGGTTCACGGCCATGGCCGCCCGCGTACGCGCCGAAAAGGTGGTGGGCGTCTCTCCGTGCGATTTCGACCTTCCCTCAGACATAAGGTGAGCCCCATGCCCGACACCGCCGACACCCTTCTGATGACCCTCGAGACCGGTCCGGTGACCATCCGACTGCGTCCCGATCTCGCCCCGGGCCACGTGGCGCGGATCAAGGAACTGGCGCGGGAGGGCTTTTACGACGGCGTCGTCTTTCACCGGGTGATCGACGGCTTCATGGCCCAGGGCGGCGATCCCACCGGCACCGGCGGCGGCGGATCGTCCAAGCCCGATCTCAAGTCGGAATTCACCCGCGCCCCTCACAAGCGCGGCGCCTGTTCCATGGCGCGCACCGCCAATCCTCACTCGGCCAACAGTCAGTTCTTCATCTGCCTCAAGGACTCCAACTTCCTCGACAACCAGTACACCGTGTGGGGTGAGGTCATCGACGGCATGGACAACATCGACGCCCTCCCCAAGGGCGAGCCGCCGCGTGAGCCTGGAAAGATCGTGTCGATGAAGGTGGGCGGGGGGGGATAGGCTGCTCTCACGCGGCGTCGGAGCGAGCGCGCGTCGTGTCGCCCCGGCCGGCGAGAAGGCCGGCGACAGAAATGTCCTCGTCCAGCATCTCCCAATGCAGTCCGCTGGGACTGATGGACACCGCGGCTCTCTGTTTGGCCGTTCCGTGCAGAAGCCGCGGGAACCAAGCGAGCGGGACGCCAAGCGTGCGTCCGTCATCCAGCTCGACCCACAGGCAATGAGCGTCGCACCGGGCGGCGGTGGGTCTAGCCGAAGTGTTCATTCCAGGCCTTTTCGATCTGTCCGCGGCGGCTCTCGATCTCCTCGAGCAGTTGCGCCAGCGTTCTGGACGTAAACCCACGATTATAGGCCACCGAAACGGATGGATATAGCCAGAACTTGGCGTCTGCGGCGCCCTTGACGACGTGCACGTGCAGCGGCTCGCGCGGATCGCCTTCGTTGGAATAGAAATGGAAGCGGAACCCGCGACTTCGAAAGATCCCGGGCATTATCTCCCGCGTGCCCCTACCCGTGCCAAAACCGGCGCCGCGAGCGAGCGCGCGAGGACCATCGCGGCGGCAATGGCTCTGATTTCGCGGCGGAGGATGACCGCGATCACGAGGGCCGCGCCGCCGGCCGCCACCACGCCCAGCGTCGGCGACCCGTGGTCGACGGCGTAGCCGCCGGCAATGACGCAGGCTCCCGCGGCGATGAAGATGGCGAACCGATCGAAGCCGATGCTGAACAAGGGTGATCCGGTGTCGCGGTTCACCAGGGCCAGGGTGACGGCGATCGACACCAGTTCGCCGACGATGAAGCCGCCAACCACCCCGGTGAGGCCGCCGAACAGCCACGCCCCCGCATAGGCTCCGGGAAAGGCCAGGAGCCTGACGAAATTACCCGCCAGAACCGTGCGGCTGTGACCCATGCTCAGGGCCACCGTGGTTGGCCACACGATAAGGAAGCGGGTTGTCTGGAGGACGCCGATCAGGCCGACGATCAGCCACGGCTCGCGGTAGCGTCCGCCGTAGAGGATGGGGACCATGACAGGGGCGACGACGGCGAAGCCCAGCACCATGGCCACGCCCAACAGCAAAGTGAGCCCGCCAAGGCCGTCGCTGACGGCGTCGCGAGCCGCCGGATCGTCGCGTTGCGCCGCCACCAGAGGGACGTAAAGCACGTGGATGTAGTTGAGGATGACCGCGCTGGGATAATAGATCAGCAGCAGAACCGCGGCGTAGTGGCCGAGGGTCTTCACGCCAAGGGTGTTGGCCACCACCACCCGGTCGCCTTGCGAGCCGATGAACAGCATCAGGCCGGTGAGCATCAGAGGGGCGGCGAATTTGGCCAGGCGCGGCCCGTGCTCCCGCGAATAGCCCAGCCTGTAGCGGCGTTCGGCGCCCATGTGCGAGACCGCCACCATGACGATCGAGCGCGTGATCAGGCCATAGAGTATGGCGGTGAAATCGCGGGTGAGCCAGGCGGCGACGGCGGTGGCGATCAGGCTCGCGCCTTCGCCGGCCATACGGTTGATCGCTTCGGAGCGGAAATCGAGGTGGCGTTGGGTGCGGCGGATATCCAGGTGGGTGAAGCCCGCGATCAGCGGCGAGATCGCCAGAAAGGCGATGCCGGCGGCGAGGCGCGAGTCCTTGTAGAAATGGGCGATGGGGATGGCGAAGATCACAAGGCCGGCGGCGATCAGAAGCCCCCGGCCGACATAGACGAGCTGCACCAGTTCCTGAACCGCCGGCTGGCCGCCCTCGCGATCCTGAATCAGAAACCGGTCGCTGCCCGTCTCGCTGATCATGTCGAAGAAGGCGGCGGTGACCACAAGGGTGGCGGCGAGGCCGAGCTGCTCGGGGCCGAGAATCCGCGCCAGAACCACATAACGCAGCAGCGCCGAAGCCTGGGCGACGATGGTGGCGACGAAGAAGAGCCTGGCCCCGCGCCGCGGCGGCGCGGGAGCGACGTCGATTGAGGAGTCGGGGGGCGGCGAGGCTGGCGGGGACCGGGCTGCGAACTTCATACGCGTCGATCGATTCCCAGCCGCGGGCGACCCGGCGCCGCCGTGACGATCACGCTTTGGTAATGACAAAGCCGCCCGCTTTACGCAATCGACATCAGGCCGTCTTGGGGGCGCGCGCCTGCGAAATGGACGGCGCGCAGGGCGTTGCGGTCGACCTCGCCGTTGGCATTGAGTGGAAGCGTCTCGACAAAGAGGTGGCGCCAAAGCCGGGCGTCACCCCCCGGTCCGGGGCGGGGCGGTGGTGCGCCCTCTCAGTCGGCGTCCATTTTCAACGCCGCGATGAAGGCTTCCTGCGGGATGTCGACCTTGCCGAACTGGCGCATCTTCTTCTTGCCCTCCTTTTGTTTGTCGAGGAGCTTGCGCTTGCGGGTGGCGTCGCCGCCGTAGCATTTGGCGGTGACGTCCTTGCGCAGGGCGCGGACGGTCTCGCGGGCGATGATCTTTCCGCCGAGGGCGGCCTGGATGGGAATGACGAAGAGGTGGGGCGGGATCAGTTCCTTCATCTTCTCCACCATGCTCCGGCCTCGGGTCTCGGCACGACCGCGATGGACGAGCATGGAAAGGGCGTCCACCGGCTCGGCGTTGACCAAAATCTGCATCTTGACCAGATCGCCGACGCGGTAGTCCTGGATCTGATAGTCGAAGCTGGCATAGCCCTTGGAAATGCTTTTGAGCCGGTCGTAGAAATCGAACACCACCTCGTTGAGCGGCAGGTCGTAGACGATCATCGCCCGGGCGCCGACGTAGGACAGCTCCTTCTGTTCACCGCGGCGATCCTGACAAAGTTTGATCACCGATCCGAGGTACACGTCGGGGGTGAAGATGGTCGCCCGGATCCACGGCTCGGCGATGGTCTCGATGCGGACCACGTCGGGCATGTCGGCGGGGTTGTGCAGCTCGATCGTCTCGCCGTTGGTCAGGCCGATGCGGTAGATGACGCTGGGCGCGGTGGCGATCAGGTCGAGGTTGAATTCCCGCGTCAGCCGTTCCTGGATGATCTCCAGGTGAAGCAGACCCAGAAAGCCGCAGCGGAAGCCGAAGCCCAGGGCCGCGCTCGTCTCCATCTCATAGGTGAAGCTGGCGTCGTTGAGCCGCAGCCGGCCGACGGCGGCGCGCAAATCCTCGAAGTCCGCGGCGTCTACCGGGAACAGGCCGCAGAACACCACCGGCTGAACCGGCTTGAACCCCGCGAGAGGGGTGGTGGTCAGGCGTTTTTCCTCGGTGATGGTGTCGCCAACGGCGGCGTCGGCCACCTCTTTGATCT
>JBDTKQ010000268.1:0-2468 GCA_039935235.1 Caulobacteraceae bacterium | reverse complement strand
TTTCCTCTCCCGCGGGAGAGGATGAGGCCCGCGCCCTCGCGAGGGAAGGTGAGGGGCTACGGCGCCGGCCTCACGCCCTGGTCAGATCCGGTGCGTTGTGCGAGGGGATGGCCGAGGAGGCGGCCATGGTCTCGGCGAGGGCGGCGGCGGCGCGCTCATTGCCCATGATCTTGGCCATCACCGCGGCGCCCGCCCGATCGAACACCTCGCGGTTGTCGATCGTGTACTGCCGCGAGGTGCGGTAACCCTCGAGCAGGCCGTTGATCTCCGGCACGACATGGCGGGCCACCAGATCCCAACTTCGCGCCGTGGCCTCGGGATTGGCCCAGTCGTGGGCGAAGCCGATCACCGTGCCGAAGCCGCCGCTGATTTCCATGATGGCGCGGATCGCCGCCACCAGATCGTCGGGCGTGCCGATGGTGGAGGCCGCGCCGGGACCGAAGGCGACCTCGTCGACCCCCGCGTCGGGCGTGGGAAAGGCCGCCGCGCCGGGGCGCATCAGGGTGCCGACCGTGTATTCGTTGTGCCAGCGAAAAAGGCCGTCCCTGGCCTCGGCGCGAGCCTGCTCGCGGGTCTCGGCGATGTGCCAGCTCATCACCACCCGCCAGTCGCGGCGGCTGATCGTCTTGCCGGATTTGGCGGCGGCGTCCTCGGCGAATTTCCACTGGGTCGGCAGCGCCATGAGCCCGGCGGTGGACATCGAGCCGATCGAGAGCACCCCGGTCCCATGCTTGCCGGCCAGGGTCATGCCCGACGGGCTGACCATCGAAGCCACCGCGAACGGAAGATCTTCCTGAAGGGGGAACAGTTGCAGGCGGGCGTCGCGCAGGGTGAACCAGTCGCTCTCATGGGTCACCCGCTCGCCGGCGAACAGGCGGCGGATGACGCCGATGGCCTCGTCCTGACGGTCGCGCTGGACCATAGGGTCGATCCCCAGGACCCAGGCGTCCGACGGCAAGGCCCCCGGTCCCGAACCGAAGATCGCCCGGCCGCCGGTCATGTGGTCGAGCTGGACGATGCGTTGGGCGACGTTGAACGGATGGTGATAGGGCAGTGAGACCACGCCCGTTCCCAGTCCGATCCTGTTGGTCCGCTCGCCGGCGGCGGCGAGGAACATCTCCGGCGAGGCGATCGTCTCCCAGCCGGTGGAATGGTGTTCGCCGCACCAGAACTCGTCATAACCCAAGGCGTCGAGCCGCGCGGCGAGATCGAGATCCCGCCGGAACTGAAGCATGGGGTGTTCGCCGATCGGGTGATGCGGCGCCAGAAACGCCCCGAACCTCATCCTCGCCATCGCTCGTTCCCTCGCTCATCCGCCCTGTCGGCGGCGATGGCTCACCATATCCCCAGGGGGGCGGGCGACAAGGCCGTTCCGCGCCGCCACGCTTCAGGCCAGACTCCCGATCAGGGCTTTCGCCGCGGCCGGGGCGCGGATTTTGCCACCGCCGATGACGAAGGCGAAGACGTCACGCGCCGCGTGCCCCGGCGCCGCGCCGAGGCGCGGCAAATCGTCCGGCGCGCCACCCTCCGCCCACACGCCTAGCCGGCGGCCCCATGCGGCGATTTCCTCCGGCGGATAGCCAGTTTCCACCGCGTCATCGCCGCGCATCAGCCGGGCATAGACGAAGTCAGCGGTCACCTCGGCGATCAGCGGCCAGGCGGCGTTGTCGGATGCGCAGATCGCCACGCCGTGGTCCCGGCAAAGCGCGACGAACCGCGGGTCGGCGAAGCTGGCGTGGCGGACCTCCACGCAATGGCGCACCCGCCGCCCCGCGAGATTGTCCGGGAGCAACCCCAGAAAGGCCGCGAAATCCTCCGGATCGAAGCGTTTGGTGGCCATGAACTGCCAAAGGATCGGACCCAGCCGCGGGCCGAGCTCGGCGAGGCCCTGACCGGCGAACCGGCCGATGCTCTCCCCTGCCCCGGCGAGCACCTTTCGATTAGTGCAAAACCGCGAGGCCTTGACCGTGAACACGAAATCCTCGGGGACCTCGGCCGCCCACCTGGCGAAGCTCGCGGGCTTTTGCGCGGAATAGTAGGTGGAATTGATCTCTATGGCGGTGAGCGCCCGGCCGGCGAAGGCCAGTTCGTCCGCCTGCCGCGTCCCTACGGGATAGAAGACTCCGCGCCAGGGAGGAAACGTCCATCCGCCGACGCCGACGCGTATCGTCCCTGCCATGTCCGCACTGTGCAACGCGCGGCGGCGAGGGTCAAAGAGGAGCGATCGCCATTGGGTCAAATGGGGAATCGTCCGACCGGGAATTCCTCCCCCCCACTGCGGGGTCTGTCCTCGCCGGGGAGGGTACGCCCACCGACAAACGTGGCGCGTTTCACCCTGAACGTCCGTTCTTGGGTCTGGCGCACTGTGCTTTGAACGACTTGCCTTGGTCGCGTCCTGACGACACCCGCCCGGTCAATCGCGAACCGGCGCGCCGGGACTTGGCCATGACCAGTTTCGCGGTCGCCTA
>JBDTKQ010000267.1:0-4589 GCA_039935235.1 Caulobacteraceae bacterium | reverse complement strand
CGGGCGGCGAGGAGGGCAAAGGCGCGGCGCGGCATGTCGGGCGCCGGCGGCGGGGGCGAGCGCGAGGCGCGCGGGGGGGCCGTTCCGCCTCCGCCGCGCAACAGCCGGGCGACAGCCTCGAAGGTCTCGGTCTCCGCCAGCCGCACGGCGTCGCGGCCGAGATAGTAGAGTCGCCCGTCGCGCACCATGGAGATCGCCGAGGCGAGCACCGGCTCACCCCAGGCGATGGTGCTCTCGGCCACCGCCGCCGCCTTGCGCCCCCGGGCCTTGCGAACCGCGATGGCGGCGACATCCCCGGCGCGATAGCGGCTGCGGTGCGGCTGGACCGGGTCCGGCTCGGCCCGCACGCGGCCACGGCTGACATAGGCATAGAGGGTCTGCGGTCTGATCCCCAGCCGCTCGACCACCTCTCCCGCGCTCAGCCAATCGTCCATTTTTGTTTACATTGATTGAATTGATCAATCTTGATTATTGCCCATACCGACGCGACTCTCAATCGGAAAATCGAGGTGGAGAGCGGCGATGATCGACGGATCGAACGGAATGGACGGGGTGGTCGTGGCCGACACCGTCCTGTCGGACGTGGACGGGAAGGCGGGGCGGCTGACCGTTCGGGGATTTTCACTGGACGAACTGTCCGGACGGGTGAGTTTCGAGGCGCTGACACGGCTTTTGTGGACCGGATTTTTCGACGGCATGCCCGAGGACCTCGCGCCTTTGCTCGGACGGGCGCGGGCGGAGGTTTTCGCCCATGTGGAGGCGCTCGACAACGTCGTCGTCGCCCTGCCTCCCGTGGAGGCGATGCGCGCCCTCCTCGCCCGACTGCCGGACGGCGACGATCTCCAGACCGCCCTGGCGCTGGTCGCCGCTCCGGCGGTGTTCACCGCCGCGGTCGTGCGTCGCCAGTCAGGAGCGGCGCCCGGCGCCCCCGATCCGGCCCTCGGCCACGCCGCCGACATCCTGCGCATGCTTCGCGGAACGGCCGCCCCGGCGGCCGAAGCGGCGGCCCTCGACGCCTATCTCGTCACCGTCGCCGACCATGGGCTCAACGCCTCGACCTTCGCCGCGCGGGTCACCGCCTCCACCGGCGCCGGGCTGACCTCGGCGGTGCTCGCGGGATTGAGCGCGCTGAAGGGTCCGCTCCACGGCGGCGCGCCCGGTCCGGTGATCGCCATGCTCGACGCCATCGGGACTCCGTCGGGCGCCCGGGCGTGGCTGGAGGCCGCGCTGGATCGCGGCGACCGGCTCAGCGGGTTCGGCCACCGGGTCTACAGGGTGCGCGATCCCCGGGCCGACGCGCTGAAAAGCGTGGTCGCCCGGCTGGGCAAGGACGCGGAGACGGTGAGCGGCCGCCTGGCCTTCGCCCAGGCGGTGGAAACCGCCGCCCTCGACATCCTCCGCACCCGCAAGCCCGGGCGCCCGCTGCGGACCAATGTCGAGTTCTACACCGCCCTGCTGCTCGAGGCGCTGGAGTTTCCGCCGGCGGCCTTCACCGGCGTCTTCGCCATGGGCCGGGTCGCCGGCTGGGTCGCCCACGCGAAGGAACAAGCCGCCGGCGGCCGGCTCATTCGGCCCCAATCGCGGTATGTGGGGCCAAGGCCGCGGGAAGCGGCGTAGCCCCTCACCCGAAGTGACCGCGGAATCACGCATCCACCCGCCGGGGCGGCGCCCTTCCCTCCGGCGGCGCGACGCGTAGAAGATCGATCCATGAATGCCACCGATTCCATCGTCGCGGGACACGCGGCGGCGACACGGCGGGTGACGATCCTGTCGGTGGCCGTCGCCTCGGTTCTGGTGGCCTTCAAGGCGGTCGTCTGGCTGAGCAGCGGCTCGGTGGCCCTGATGGCCTCCATGGCCGATTCGGCCCTCGACCTGGTGGCCTCGACGGCGACCTTCTTCGCCGTGCGCTACGCCGCCGCGCCGCCGGACGCCGAGCACCGCTACGGCCACGGCAAGGCGGAGGCGTTCGCCGGTCTGATCCAGGCGGGACTGGTGTTCGGCTCCGCCGCCCTCATCGGCGAGGAGGCGGTGCGTCACATCCTCGCCCCCCACCCGATCCAGCGGCAAGGCTGCGCGATCGGGGCGATGGTCGCCTCCACCATCCTCACCGCGGGGTTGGTCCTCGCCCAGACCCGGCTGCTGCGCCGCGTCGGTTCGGTGGCGGTCTCCGCCGACCGCGCGCACTATGCCGCCGACCTCCTCTCCAACCTCGTGGCCCTCGCGGGGATCGCCGGGGCCGCCCTTCTGGGGTTCGACCGGCTGGACGCGGCGGCCGGACTGATCGTCGGCGCCATCCTGCTGTGGGGCGCGGTCGTGGTGTTCCGCCAGGCCTCCGACCAGCTTCTCGATCACGAACTGCCCGACGAGGCGCGGTCGCGGATCATGCGGCTGATGTCCGCCGACCCCCGGCTGACCAATGTCCATCAGCTTCGCACCCGCGCCGCCGGGTCGGTGATTCACATTCAGGCCCACGCCGATCTCGCCCCCGATCTCACCCTTCTGGCGACCCACGACCTCCTGACCGCGGCGGAGGATCGCGTGCGGGCCGCGTTTCCGGGCGCCGATATTCTAATCCACGCCGATCCGCGCGGGGCCGGAGAGGTCCACGCCGAAATCCCCGAGCGTTCCGCCACTGGACGGCGAAACGCGCCCTGAAGCCGCGCCCGCGTTGTCCCAGCGCGCGAAACGGCTATAGCTCGACCGTCGCCATGACCGTCGAACGCACCCTCCACCACTTTCCCCTCGATCCGGCCTCGCGTCAGGTGCGTCTCGCCCTGGCGGAAAAGCGCCTTGCCTTCGATGAGGCGGTGGTCCGCTATTGGGAGCAGCCCAAGGCCTTCACCCAGCTCAATCCCTCCGGCCTCACCCCGGTGCTCGTGGAGCGCAACGGCGAGGAGCGGGTGGTGGCGTGCGAGGTCCGCGCCATTCTCGAACATCTCGAGGAGCGTTATCCGGGGCACGACCTCCTTGGCGCCGAGGCCGCCGACCGGGCCGAGGCGCGCAGGCTGATGCAGTGGTTCGACCGCAAGTTCGACAACGAGGTCAACGCCTATCTTCTGCACGAAAAGCTGGAAAAGCGCCTGTTGAAGATGGGCGCCCCCGATCTCTACAACATGCGACAGGGGCGCGACGCCCTTCGCGTCCACCTGATCTACCTCGAGAAACTGCTTCAGGCGCGCGACTGGCTGGCGGGACGGCGCCTCAGCCTCGCCGATTTCGCCGGCGCCGCCCATATCTCCGTGCTCGACTATTTCGGCGACATCCCGTGGCGCGACTTTCCAGCGGTGAAGACCTGGTACATGAAGCTGAAGTCCCGGCCGGCCTTCCGCGCCGTGCTCGCCGACCGCTGGCCGGGCCTCGCCCCCTCCAGCACCTATGACGACCTCGACTTCTGACGACCCGCGGCAGGCGATCCGCGAGGCCGCGCACGCGGCCGGCTTCGACGCCTGCGGCTTCGCCTCGGTCGCCGAGGCGTGGCCCGCCTCCGCCCGGCTCGAAGCCTTCGTCGCCCAGGGGCGTCACGGGACCATGAACTGGATGGAGACCACCGTGGAGCGTCGCGCCCATCCGCGCGCCATGTGGGCGGACGCGCGGTCGGCCATCGTTCTTGGCGTGAACTACGGGCCGGACGACGATCCGTTGGAAATCCTGCGCCACCCGACCCGCGGCGCCATCTCGGTCCACGCGCTGGGCCGCGACTATCACGGCCTGATCAAGGGGCGGCTGAAACACCTGGCCAGCGTCGTCAAGCGCCGCCTCGGCGGCGAGGTCAAGGTGTTCGTCGACACCGCGCCCCTGATGGAAAAACCCCTCGCCGAGCGGGCCGGCGTCGGTTGGCAAGGCAAGCACACCAATCTGGTGTCCCGCGCGCTCGGGTCGTGGCTGTTCCTGGGCAGCATTCTCACCAGCGTCGAGATCGCCGCCGACGAAGCCGCCGCCGACCATTGCGGGGCGTGCCGCGCCTGCCTCGATGCATGCCCGACCGGCGCCTTTCCCGCGCCCTATCAACTCGACGCCCGCAAGTGCCTGTCCTACCTGACCATCGAGCACGTCGGGCCGATTCCCGAGGACTACCGCGCCCTCCTCGGCAACCGGATTTACGGCTGCGACGATTGCCTCGCGGTGTGCCCGTGGAACAAATTCGCCGCCACGGCCCGGGATTCCGCCCTGCACGCGCGCGAGGCCCTGCGCGCGCCGGCCCTCGCCGATCTGGCGGCTCTCGACGAGGCGGCGTTTCGATCCCTCTTCTCGGCCAGCCCGGTCAAGCGCATCGGCCGCGACCGCTTCGTGCGCAATGTCCTCTACGCCATCGGAAATTCCGCCGATCCCGCCCTGGCGGAGGCGGCCGGCGCGCGTCTGACGGACGATGACCCGACGGTGCGCGAGGCGGCCGCGTGGGCGATGGGGCGGCTCGGGGCCGGGGCCGCGTGATCTCCTTGGCGGATCTCGACGCCGGCCAGCGCGAAACCCTGACCAGACTGGTCGGCGACCATCCGGCGTTCCAAGTCTATCTCAAAGCAGGTTTCGAGGCGGCGCGGCGGGGCGCGACCAACCGTTTCGCGCGGATCGGTCGCGGCCGGGAGGGCGCG
>JBDTKQ010000266.1:0-5143 GCA_039935235.1 Caulobacteraceae bacterium | reverse complement strand
CGGCGGAACGGTCGCGATCCTAGAGCCTGATGCGGTTGCACGGAACAGATGCAAACGCTCAAATCAGGCTCTACCTTTTTGAATCTAGAGCAAATTATCCCCGTTCAGATGATTCCATCGGAACGGGGTTTGCTCTAGCGCGCCTCGGCGCCTCGCCGTCGCGTCGCCAGAACCAGGCACAGCACGATCGCCGGGGCGCCCACCGCCGCGGACAGCAGGTAGAAGAGAGAATAGGCCTCGAGCAGGGAGCGGCCGTGGTGGAGGCTCTCGACGATCACGCCGGAAAAGCCCTTGAGGATCTTGCCAGTCCACGCCAGCGCAGAGGTGAGCAGGGCGTATTGGGTGGCGGTATAGCCGAGGCTGGTGAGGGTCGACATGTAGCTGACCAGGGCGACGCCGGAAAAGCCGATGGCGAAGGCGTCGAAGCCCATGATCGCCTCGAAGGCGGTGAGCCGCGCTCCGCCCAGCGAGGCCAGGGTGAAGTCGCCGCCGTGCCAACCCAGAAGGGCGAAGGCCCCGATTCCGATCGGTTGAAGGACGGCGCCGGCGACGAGCGTGCGGAAATTGCCGATCCTCAGGGAGGACAGGCCGCCCAGGGCGATGCCCGCCAGCGACCCCGCCAGACCGATGCTCAGGCGCACCCCGGCGATGGTGGTCAGATCGATGCCGAGGGCCTTGTAATAGGGGTTGCTCATCGGCCCGCGCATGTAGTCGCACAGGTGATAAAAGGTGATCGTCCCCAGCATCAGCGCCGCCATCCCCCAGCCGTGGGTGCGGAAGAAGACCACGAAGGGCGCGACCACCGCGTCATAGGCCGCGCGGAACGGATGGCCGGCCTCGTGGCGGGTGCGCGCCTCCAGCGCCGCGTCGGCCCGCGCCGGCTCCTTGGCCAGCAGGGCGGCGACGATGCCGACGATCATCAGGGCGCCGAACAGGCCATAGGCCAGCGGCCAGCCGACCTGGCCGGCGAGGAGCAGGATCAGGGCCTCGGTGGCGATCAGGGCGCCGCGGAAACCAAGGGAATAGGCGGCGGTAAGCAGGCCCAGCTCGTCCGGGTCGCTCGCCGACTCGATTCGCCACGCGTCGATCACCGTGTCCTGCGTCGCCGCGGCGATTCCGGTGATGACGGCGAAGGCGGCCAGCAACGGAAGTCCGGATCCGGGGCCGACAAGGGCCATGCCGATCAGGCCGACGGCCACGCCGATCTGGCTGGCGATCATCCAGCCGCGCCGGCGCCCGAGCGCCGCGGGGGCCGGGGCGCGGACCCGGTCGACCACCGTCCCCCACAGGAACTTCACCAGATACGGCAGCCCGGCCCAAGACAGGAACCCGATCGCCGCGAGCTTCACCCCGTCGGTCGCCAGCCACAGGCCAAGGGTGTTGCCGATCAGCATGAACGGCAGGCCCGAGGAAAACCCCAGAGCCAGCATCAGGCCGACCTTCGGCCGTCGGAGGGCGGCGACGACCTCGCCCGCCTTGCGGCGGCGCGGCCGGGGCGCGGCGAGCGTCGTCACGCCCGCGCCTTGCGTACGCGCGGGCCGCCGGCGCGCAGGTCTTTCAGGATCTCGTGGGCGGCGTTGTGGCCGGGCGCGCCGGTGACCCCGCCGCCGGGATGGGTTCCCGATCCGCACATGTAGAGGCCGCGCACCGGCGAGCGATAGTCGGCGTAGCCGAGGGCCGGCCGCGCCGAATAGAGCTGATCCAGAGTGAGGGCGCCGTGAAAGATGTCCCCGCCGGTCAGGGCGAGCTTTCGCTCGAGATCGAGAGGCGAGAGGATCATTCGACCGAGAATGGCGGCCTTGAAGTTGGGCGCGTAGGCGGTGACCGTGTCGACGATCCGGTCGGCCGCCGCCTCGCGATGGTCGTCCCAGCTCGAACCGTCCGGAAGGGTGGGGGCGAACTGCTGGCAAAACAGGCTGGCGACGTGGGCGCCGGGGGGCGCCAGAGAATCGTCGAGCACGCTTGGTATATGCATCTCGATCGCCGGCGCGCGGGCCATGCCGTCCAGCCGCGCGTCCATATAGGCGTGGTCGAGATAGGCGAGGGACGGGGCGATGACGATGCTCGCCCCGTGGTGCTCCGCCGGCCCCGCCCCCGGAAGGCAGGTGAACTCCGGCAGCGCCGAGAGCGCGACATTCATGCGGAACGTGCCCGAGGCGCAGCGCCAGCCGGCCATGCGCTCGGTGAACGGTGCGTCGATATGTTCGGGGCCCACGAGCGTCGAGAACAACAGCTTGGGATTGAGGTTCGAGGCGACCAGTCTGGCGGCGATGTCCCGCCCGTCCTCGAGCACCACCCCTCTCACCCGTCCGCCGGCGATGGCGATCTCGCGCACCGGCGAGTCGGTCGAGATCTCCACCCCCGCCTCGAGACAGGCCGCGGCCATCGCCTGGGTGATCGCGCCCATGCCGCCGATGGCGTGACCCCACGCCCCCTTCACCCCGTTGACCTCGCCGAACACGTGGTGGAGCAGCACATAGGCCGACCCCGGTGTGTAGGGACTGGCGTAGTTGCCGATGGTGGCGTCGAAGCCGAGAAGCCCTTTGAGGATGTCGGTCTCGAACCACGAATCCAGCAGGTCTCCCGCGCTCTTGCCGAAGAGGTCGAGAAGATCGCCCTGGCCTTGCAGCCCCAGCCGCCGCACCTTGGCGGCGAGGCCCAGACCGGTGACGAGGTCGCCAAGGCCGCCGCCGGCGTTGGCCGGAGTCTTCAGGAGCACGCCGCGCAGCAGCGTGACCGCGCCGTCCATGCGGGCGTGGAACGCCTCCAGCCGCCCGGCATCGCGCGGCGACCAGCGGGCGACCTCGGCCCGCGACCGCGCCGGATCCTTGTCGAGGATCAGATAGCGGCGATCGTCGGCCGGCGCGAAATAGGACAGCGGCCGGATCACGACCCTCAGGCCATGCCGGGCGAGGGCCATGTCGGCGATCACCTTGGGATTGAGCAGGCTCACCGAGTAGCTGGCCACCGAATTGCGGAACCCCGGATGGAACTCCTCGGTGATCGCCGCCCCGCCGACGATCCCGCGACGTTCGAGCACGCGCACCCTGTATCCCGCGCGCGCCAGATAGAAGGCGCAGGTCAGGCCGTTGTGACCGCCGCCGACGATCAGGGCGTCATAGCTCATGGTCCCGCCGCCAGGGCGAGATCGGCGAGGTAGCGGTCGATATATTGCGCCGTCCCCGGTTCCATCGTCGAATAGGGGCCGGGCACATAGGCGCGGGAGCTCACGCCCGCCTGATTGCGCTCGATGATCGTCTTGTCCGCCAGAGTGGTCGTCTCCCACAGCCAGCCGAGCGCGGCCGGGTCGTAGTCGCGTCCCGCCGCCGCGTCGCCGCGCACCAGCCAGATCACCTCCATGTCGGTTTCGAGAACCCCTCTTGGAACGAAGCGGTAGACGATCCCGTGGTCGGCGTAGGCGAGAAAGGCCGAGAGATAGCCCAGTTCGGCGAACACGCAGGCGCCCTCGTCGCCGTCCCGCATCAGCGGAGCGACCAGCGCTCCCGTCGCGCTGCCGGTCGACCGTCCCGCCGCGAGGGTCGAGCGCATGGTGCGGACCAGTTCCCGCCCGTCCGTCTCGCGCGGCCAGATCTCCACGTCGCCTGCCCGCACCCGCCGCGCGCCCGGCCGGGCGAGGGCGTGAAGAGCGGCGAACTCGGGATGGGCGGGAGCGCAGTGGTAGCACTCGTGATAATTCTCCATCGCCAGCTTCCAGTTGGCGGCGACCGGCCAGGTCGCCCGGCGGGCGACGGTCGCGCCCTCCCAGCCATGGTCGTCGGTCATGGCCGCGAGGGCCGGGGCGGCGGCGGCGAGCGACGGCGGGTCGTCGCCGAAGCTGATCAGGATCAGGCCGCCGACCATCGCCAGCGGCAGGCGCTTCAGGCCATGATCCTTCGGCGCGAATCCCTCGGGCATCTCCCGCGCGGCGCGCAGACTTCCGTCCAGCCGATAGCTCCACGCATGATAGGGGCAGGTGAAGGCCGCGGCGGACCCCCGCGCCTCGACGCAGATCCGCGAGCCGCGATGGCGGCAGACATTGGCCATCGCCCGAAGGACCCCGTCGTCGCCCCGCGCGACGATGGCCGATTCGCTCCCCAGTTCGGCGACCAGCCAGTCGCCCGGCGCGGCGACCTCGCTCACGTGGCCGACGCAGGTCCACCCGCCAAGGAGGATGTCGAGATCGCGCTCGAAGATGTCCGGCCGCTCGTAAAACGCCCGCTCCAGAGCATGACCGGGCTGGCGGCGGGCGACGAGCTCGGCGATGGTGGGGAGGGCGGCGGTCATCGGCCCCGCGACGAGTAGCGGATGAGGGTCGGCGGATGCAATCGCCGTCGGCCGCTTCCTGACCGGCGGAGGCGAAATGGGTGGATGGCGACGCAACCGGGGGCGGATCCTGGCCATCGGCCTGGCGCTCGGCCTTCTCGCGGGGTGCGCGGGAGCCTATGTCGCCGGCGATGTCGGTCCCGGCCGCGGGACCCTGTGCGCCCCGGGGAAAAGCGCCTGCGCGTCGCTGCGCTGACGGGGCGCCAAACCCATGGCATGGGTCCCCGCCGCCTCAGCCGGCGAACGGCGGCAGGACCAGACCGGGCACGCCGGGGCGGAAGGCCAGCAGGCTGCCGGCCCACGGCCGGCGCGCGAGGGCGTCGGGTGAAAGGCCCCACCGCGCGGTGGTGACGTAGAGGGTGGCGAGATCCGCGCCGCCGAAGGCGCAGCTCGTCGGCTGGTCGACCGGCATGGCGACGATGCGATCGATGGCCCCGTCCGGGGCATAGCGCACCAGGCGGGCGCCGCCCCACTGGGCGTTCCACAGATACCCCGCGGCGTCCACCGCCGATCCGTCGGGGGCGAAGGCCTCGCCCCGGGTGTGGGCGAAGGCGCGTCGCGCGCCCAGCGCGCCGGTGGCCGGATCGATGGCGTGGGCATCGAGGGTCCCCAGCCGGGAGTCGGCGACATAGAGCGTGCCCCCGTCGGGGCTGACCACACGGGTGTTGGCGATGCCGACGCCGTCGAGCACGCGATGGACGGACCAGTCGGGATCGAGGCGATAGACCGCCCCGCGAACGAGGCGCTCCTCGTCGTCCATGGTGCCGAACCAGAACCGTCCGGCCAGATCGACATTGCCGTCGTTGGCCCGGTTGCCGGG
>JBDTKQ010000265.1:0-2464 GCA_039935235.1 Caulobacteraceae bacterium | reverse complement strand
GCTCGAACGCCATCCTCATCTGCCACGCCCTGACCCTCGACCAGCACGCCGCGGGCGTCCATCCGGCGACCGGCAAGCCGGGATGGTGGAGCGCCATCGTCGGTCCCGGGCTGCCCCTCGATCCCACCAAACACTTCCTCGTCTGCGCCAACGTCGTGGGCGGCTGCATGGGCTCGACCGGCCCCTCGTCCCTCGATCCGGCGACCGGGACCCCGTTCGGCCTCGCCTTTCCGGTGATCACCATCGGCGACATGGTCCGCGCCCAGGCCATGCTGGTCGAGGCCCTCGGCATCGAGCGTCTGTTCGCGGTGGTCGGCGGGTCGATGGGGGGGATGCAGGTTTTGCAATGGGCCGCGGACTATCCCCATCGCCTGTTCGCGGCGGTGTGCATCGCCGCCGCCGCCCGCCACACCGCCCAGAACATCGCCTTCCACGAGGTCGGGCGACAGGCGATCATGGCCGATCCCGACTGGCGTGGCGGGGCCTACGCCGCCGCCGGGACGCGGCCGGAAAAGGGCCTCGCGGTGGCCCGCATGGCCGCCCACATCACCTATCTTTCCGACGCGGCGCTGCAGCGGAAGTTCGGTCGTGAGCTGCAGCGCGACGGGCTCTCGTGGGGCTTCGACGCCGATTTCCAGGTGGAGAGCTATCTTCGCCACCAGGGCGCGAGCTTCGTCGACCGCTTCGACGCCAACGCCTATCTCTACATCACCCGCGCGATGGACTATTTCGATCTGGCGGCCGGGCACGGCGGCAATCTCGCCGATGCGTTTCGCGGCGCCCGCGACGTGCGTTTCTGCGTTTTTTCCTTCACCTCGGACTGGCTCTATCCCACGGTCGAGGCGCGGGCGGTGGTCCGCGCGCTCAACGCCGCGGGGGCGCGGGTGAGCTTTCTGGAGATCGAGACCGACAAGGGTCACGACGCCTTTCTGCTGGACGAGCCGGTGCTTCGCGCCGCCCTGGGCGGCTTTCTCGAGTCCGCCGCGCTTTCCTGGCCGCACCCATGAGCGTGACCGCGGGCGAACGCGAGGACTTCCGCGAGATCCTGCGGCTGGTGCGGCCGGGCGCCCGGGTGCTCGACATCGGGTGCGGCGAGGGCGACCTTCTCGAGCTTCTCGCACGGGAACGCCGGGTGGACGGGCGGGGAATCGAGATCAGCCCCGGCGGAGTCTCGGCCTGCCTCGCCCGCGGCGTGGCCGTGGTCCAGGGCGACGCCGACCGCGATCTCGACGATTTTCCCGCGGGCGCCTTCGACTATGCGATCCTGTCGCAGACGCTTCAGGCGGTGCTTCGCCCGCGTCATGTCCTGGGCCAACTGATGCGAATCGCCGACAAGGCCATCGTCTCCCTGCCCAATTTCGCCCATTGGCGGGTGCGCCTCGATTTGCTCGCCCACGGCCGAATGCCGGTGACCGGTTCCCTCCCCGAACCGTGGTGGGCGACAGCCAATATCCATCTGTGCACGGTCAGGGACTTCGCCGAACTGGCCGGCGGGCTGGGCCTGCGCATCGAGGCCTGCGCGGTCTTTGCCGCGGGCAAGCCCGCGCGCCGGGTGAACCCCCACGCGCCTCTGGAGAACTGGCGGGCGGAGGCGGCCCTGTTCCTCCTGTGCCGCGATCGATGAGGGCGGTGTCGACGGCAAACCAACTTCCCCGGCTGACGGCCCGCCGCGCCCTTGGAATCGCCCTCGCCGCCCAAGGCCTTGCCGACCCGAGGCCCGCCCGGCCACCTCGCGCGCGCGACCTTCGCCGCATGATCGGTCGCCTGGGCGTACTTCAGATCGACTCGGTGAATGTCTTGACCCGGGCGCATTATCTGCCGGCCTTTTCCAGGCTGGGTCCCTATCCGCGCGAGGTTTTGGAAGCCGAGGCGTGGGGGCGCAGGCCCTCGCTTTTCGAATATTGGGGTCACGAGGCCTCGCTCCTGCCCCTGGCGCTCCATCCCCTATTTCGTTGGCGGATGGAGCGAGCGCGGGGGGGAGAGACATGGGGCGGGCTGGCCCGTTTCGGACGCGAACACCGGGATTTCATCGACGCGGTTCTCGACCGTATCGCGCGGGAGGGGCCGCTCACCGGCGGCGATTTCTCCGACGGGCCGGGCAAGGCCGGCTGGTGGAGCTGGAGCCACGGCAAGCGGGCGCTGGAATGGCTGTTCTGGTCGGGCCTCGTGACCACCCGCACACGGCGCGGTTTCGAGCGGGTCTACGATCTCACCGAACGGGTGATACCGGGGAAGATCCTCGCGCTGCCCACGCCCGACGAGGCCGAAGCCCATCGCCGGTTGCTGGCCATCGCCGCCGGCGCCCTTGGCGTGGCCACGGAGGGTGACCTGCGCGACTATTTCCGCATGCCGGTGAGGGAGACCCGCGCCCGTCTGGCCGAACTGGTGGAGAACGGCGATCTGGTCGCCGTCGAGGTGGCCGGCTGGAAGCGTCCGGCCTATCTTTGCCCCGGCGCCCGGGCGC
>JBDTKQ010000264.1:0-9975 GCA_039935235.1 Caulobacteraceae bacterium | reverse complement strand
GCCGCCGCGCCGCGGGAGTTGGCCCTGGGGGCTTAGGAAACCGCAAAGGGTCCCGGGCCGATGGCCCTGGGGCGAACCCGTTCCCGCTCCGGCAGGGTACGCAGGGGCGCGGTCCGATCCTTCGCTTCGGTCATCGCCTCGAGCCAACTTTGCTCGCCGCGATCGCTCATCCTGAACGATGGTGACGTCGCCCTGGGCGCCTTGACCTCGCAGGGGCCGCCCGCGCCCGGGTTGAGGCCGCCGGTCAGGACGACCCCGGTCACGTTCGCGCCATACGCCTCCCCGACGCGGCAGTTCGTTCGTCCCCCGTCGCCGGTCGAGCGGCTAAGCTCGCATCCGCTCGGCGTGGCCGTGGGCGACGGCGTCGTCGACGTCGAGCCAAAAGCGGGCGCCGATGTCGAAGGTGGTCGCGAGGCCGGATCGGGCAAGGATGATCATGCCGGCGGAGATGCCGCCGGCTCCGCCGGCGGCGATGTCCTCGCGGAGCGCCCGGATCAGAGCCCCGGAGGCGAGAAAGAAGCCGGTGTCGAAAGCGTCGTAGGGCTCGATGAGCTTGCCGATGGTCCGGATCGCGCCGTCCTTACCCGTCTCGACACGGGTGACATCCTCCAGATCGACCAGCGGATTGTCGAGCCGGCGGTCGATGGCCAGAACCGCCCCGCCTTCAGGCACAGGCGCGGCGATCAGATCGCCAAGGATGGTTGGATCGAACAGATGATCGGCCATCATCAGCACGAAGCGCTCGCCGAGATGCTGCTCGGCGGCGATCACCGAAACCCCGTTGGCTTGCCGCCAGGCCAGATTGCGCACGCAGGTGATGGCGTAGCCGCGACGGGCGGCGAGCGCGGCGAGGAAGGCCTCCAGTCGGCGACCCTCATAGCCGGTAACGACCACGAACTCGCGTACGCCCGCGATGTGGGCCGCTTCGATCACCCGCTCGATCAGGGCGACGCCACGCACCAGGGCGAGAGGCTTGGAGGCGGCGATGTCGCGAAGCCGCGTGCCCTGGCCCGCCGCGACAATCAGAGCTTTCACGGGCCTGGCGCCCTCGAGGCCGATCCGGTCACTGGGCGGCGACCTGGACTTCCGGTTCGATGAAGGCCTCGGTCAGACGCATGGCTTCATCGTCCGTATACTGAACCGGGGGGTGTTTGCAGAAGAAGGCCGAGGGGCCGATGAGGGCGCCGCCATATCCCCGGTCCATGGCCAGCTTGCAGCAGCGGATGGCGTCGATCACCACCCCGGCCGAATTGGGCGAATCCTCCACCGACAGGCGAACCTCGATGTTCATCGGCACATTGCCGAAAAGGGCTCCCTCGAGGCGAAGAAAACACAGTTTGTTGTCGTTGAGCCACGGCACATAGTCGCTGGGTCCGACATGGATGTTCTCGTCGGCGAGGCGGGCGGCCATCACCGACTGCACGGCCTCGGTCTTGGAGATCTTCTTCGACAGCAGCCGGCCGCGATCCATCATGTTGAGGAAATCGGTGTTGCCGCCGGTGTTGAGCTGATAGGTGCGGTCGAGGCGCACGCCGCGCTGGCGCATCAGATTGGTCAAGGCGCGGTGGACGATGGTCGCCCCGAACTGGGCCTTGATGTCGTCGCCGACGATGGGCAGCCCCCGGGCCTTGAAGCGCTCCTCCCATTCGGGATCGCTGGCGATGAAAACCGGCATGCAATTGACCACGCCGACTCCGGCCTCGAGGGCGCAATCCATGTAGAACCGGGTCGCTTCCTCCGATCCGACCGGCAGAAAGTTGATCAGCACCTCGGCGCGCGTCGCCTTCAGCGCCTCGACCACCTTGGCCTTGTTTGGCTCCGCCGCCTTGGCGCGCACGAAACTGCGGTCGGCCGGCATGCCCGCCATGTGATCGGCAATGCCGTCGAGGACCGCGCCCATGCGCACGACCACGCCCGTGGGGGGCACCTCGGCGAACACCGCGGTGCAATTGGGTTTGGCGAAGATAGCCTGCGCCAAATCGGTTCCGACCTTGCGCTCGTCGATGTCGAAGGCGAGGACGAACTCGACGTCGGTGGGCTCGTATTCACCCAGATTCCAGTGCATCAGGCCTGCATCGTTGTCGTTGGCAGCCCGATAATAGGAGACCCCCTGGACAAGCGAGCTCGCGCAATTGCCGACTCCAATGATCGCCGCGCGAATCTTGGCCATATGTGTTTCCAGCGGGGGTCAAACTGCGAACAAAGCCGAACGCCCCGGACGTCCGGCTCCCAAATGATCGAGCCCCTCGGGCCACTTCAGGCTAACGAATGACGCCGATTGTCACAAGACTGCCATGCGAGGGCGTAAGGAGCGCAAGCGGGCGATGAAATCAAGTCCGGCATCGAATCGGCCGCTCGTCCCCGGCGCTCCGGGCCGG
Organism: Caulobacteraceae bacterium; assembly: GCA_039935235.1. Classification (GTDB taxonomy): domain Bacteria; phylum Pseudomonadota; class Alphaproteobacteria; order Caulobacterales; family Caulobacteraceae; genus Acaudatibacter. Next base: position 7,597 of record JBDTKQ010000264.1, on the reverse strand, counting down.
CCCGAGGAGATCGAGTCGCCCACGAACCGGCGGCTCGTCCATCCCTTGTCGCGGGTCCTGGTCGACAGGCTGGTCCACACCAGGGTGACCCCCAATCAGGTTTCCGTCGCGGGTGTGTTCCTCGCCGCCGCCGGCGCGATCTGCTACTGGCGGCTGCCGTGGCCATGGGCGGCCCTCGTCGGTCTTCCGTTCTGGTTCGCCTGGCATGTGCTCGACGGCGCCGACGGCGACCTGGCGCGGCGCACCGGGCGCGCCTCCACGAGCGGCGAACTGGTCGATGGGATTTGCGACCATCTGAGCCAGGCGCTGCTCTACGTCGCCCTCGCGCTCGTTCTGCAACGGACGACAGGGGGCTGGGCGTGGGTCCTCGCCGTCGCCGCCGGGGCCTCGCATTTTCTCCAATCCAACGTGTATGAGACAGGGCGAAAGACCTATCGCCGCTGGGTCTACGGCACGGCCTGGATGCGGCAGGGGTTCAGCGGGAAGAACCCCGTCCAAGCGGCGCTCGGCGGCCTCTATCTGGCCGTGTCGCGCCTCGCCAGCCCGGGCGAGGAACGTCTCGAGGCGGCGGCCGGACCGATCCTCGCCGCCGGCGGCGACGGCGAGCGGGCCATGCGAGCGCGCTATCGGACGATGTTCGCCCCGCTGGTGAAGGCCAGCGGCGTTCTGGGCGGTAACGCCCGCACCATCGCCGCCTTTCTGAGCATGCTCGCCGGCAGGCCCGGCTGGTTCTTCCTGTTCGAGATCGTGGCGCTCAACCTGGTTCTCGTCGTGGCGATCGTCCGGCGCCGGCGCCTGGAAAAGACCCTGCTGGACTCCCTCGGCGCGACGGCCCCTCAGGCGGCCTCGGCGCCGAACTGAAGGCGGGCAAGCCGGGAATACAGACCGGACTTCGTCATCAACTCGGCATGGCGGCCCTCCTCGACCACCCGGCCCGCGTCCATGACCACGATACGGTCGGCCTCAAGCACGGTGGCCAGCCGGTGGGCGATGACCAGGGTGGTGCGCCCGGTCATCGCCTCGTGGATGGCGTGCTGGACGAGACGCTCGTTCTCGGCGTCCAGCGCGCTGGTCGCCTCGTCGAGCAGAAGGATCGGCGAGCGGCGGATAAGGGCGCGCGCGATGGCGATCCGCTGGCGCTGGCCGCCCGAGAGGGTTTTGGCGTGCTCGCCGATCAGTGTTTCGAAACCGTGCGGCAAGGCGTCGAGGAAACCCTCCGCCTGGGCCGCGAGGGCGGCGGCGCGCACGTCGCAAGCGCTCGCCCCGGCGCGACCGAAGGCTATATTGTCGGCCGCCGATCCTGAAAACAGCGGCGCGTCCTGGGCGACGAGCGCCATTCGGGAGCGCACCTCGGCCGGATCGGCGGTTCGCAGGTCGACCCCATCGACGCGCACGATGCCGCTGTCGGGATCGTAGAAACGCAGGAGGAGGCGAAGGACGGTGCTCTTGCCCGCTCCCGAGGGTCCGACCAGCGCCACCCGCTCACCTGGCCGGGCGGTGAGGGTGAACCCGTCCAAAGCGGGGCATTGCCCGCGTCCCGGATAGGCGAACCGGACATTTTCGAACCGCACCTCCCCGATCGCCGGGCGCGGCAGGGGCGTGGGAAACGCCGGGGCGCGGATCGCCGGGGTAATGTCGAACATGGCGACGACGCGCTCGGCGGCCCCGGAGCCCCTCTGGATCTGACCCCACGATTCGGACAGGTCCTTCACCGCGTTGGCGGCGAAAAAAGCCAAGGCGAGAAGCTGGAACAGGGCCCCGGGGCTCAGACTGTGGCGCACGATCACGGCGAACGCCGACTCGTAGAGAAGGGCGAGCATGCCGGCGAAAATCAGGGTGATCATCAATCCCGACAACAATCCGCGGGCGCGAAGTTGTGCTCGGGAGGCCTCGAACGCCTCCTCCACCGCCCCGTCGAATCTGGCGGAGACCGCGTCCTCCTGGCCGAAGGCCTGCACTGTATCGATCGCGCCGAGGCCTTCCCCCGCATAGCCGATCGCCGCGGCGAATCGATCCTGGGCGTGGACGCTCAACTGCTGGAGGCGACGGGTCATCAGGAAAAGGGGGGTGAGGAGCGCCGGGATCAGAAGCAGAACCAGTCCGGTCAGGTTGGGGCTGATCACCACCATGCCGATGAGCGCCCCGGCGAGGGTCACCAGATTGCGCAAGGCGACCGGGATGACATTGCCCACGACGCCCTCGACCATGGTCATGTCGGTGGTCATCCGCGAGAGAATCTCTCCGGTGCGCAGCTTCAGAAAGTGGGTGAGGTCCAAGCCCAGGACATGGCGAAAGACGACTTGCCGCAGATCGGCGACCACCCGTTCGCCCAACTTGTAGAGGAAATAGAGGCGAAGCCCGGTGGTCAGGGCGAGAAGGGCGGCGATGCCGCCGGCCCACATAAAGGCGTCGATCAGTCCCCCCCGGCTGTGCAGAGCGAAACCGCCGTCGATCACCGATCGCGCGCCCTGGGTCAGGGCGAGGAGCGCCAGGGCGGAAATCAGGAGGAAGAGCAGTCCCAGAGCGGCGTCGAGCGGGTGGCGTCGGACAAACGGGGCCAAACGCGCCAATGGCCTGATATCTCTAATTTTTTCGCGCCGAAATGCTTCCGCCTCGAACGCCTCCTGCATCAGGGCGCCCAGACTGGGGCGGCTGACCCGCGCGGCCTCGCCGATGCCGGACCTGTCCATTCAGCCTCCCCTCGCGGCCGTGCGCGCTCGCCGGCCTTCCCGGGAGGCGGAGTCAAACACTTGTCGGACGATTGGGCAAATGACGCAGCCGGGCCACACCTCGGGGATCATGCGCGCGCCGGGCGTCGGGCGGGTGACGCGGACGCGCCAACCGTGCCATGATAGTGGCAAAACCGTCACGTTCGCCTCGGCGAAGCGACCCGAGGCCTCCAGCCGACGGTCGGTTGTCGCAGGTGACGCCAGACATGAACCGCCGGAGCCATGCGTGGGGAAACTCCCACCGGCCCAGCGCATCGATTGGACCGCCGACCTTGACACCCACGCCCACGGCCCCGGATCGCTCCATTCGGCTGGCCGACTTCGTCACCATCGCCCAGGCCCTCGACTTCGCCGCGCGCCAGCCGACGGGAATCAACATCCATTCCCTTCGCGGCGAACTGGTCGAGGTTCTGCCCTACGCGGCGCTGCGCGAGCAGGCGCGCAGGCTGGCCCACGGCCTGCTCGCCCGCGGCCTCACGCCCGGCGATCGGGTGGCCTTGGCCGCCGACAGCGACGGCGACTTCCTGCGCGCCTTTTTCGCCTGCCAATACGCCGGGCTCGTTCCGGCTCCCCTGCCGCTGCCCGCGCCGTTCGGCGGCAAGGAGGCCTATGTCGACCACGTGCGGCGCATGCTGATTTCGGCGGGCGCGCGCGCCGCCTTCGCCCCGCCGGCGCTTGCCGACTGGTTCGCGCAGAGCGCCGAAGGCCTCGATTTCGCCTTCGCCGGAAGCATAGCCGACCTGCCCCACGCGCATGCCGGGGCGCTGCCCGACCCGGATCCCGCGGGCCTCTGCTATGTCCAGTTTTCCTCGGGGAGCACCCGATTTCCGCTCGGCGTCGCCGTCACCCAGGCGGCGCTGATGGCCAATATCGCCGCGATCGGCGGCGGCGGCCTTGGGGTTCGACCGTCGGACCGCACCGTTACGTGGCTGCCGCTCTACCACGACATGGGGCTGGTCGGCATGCTGCTCTCGAGTCTCGCGTTTCAGGTTTCCATCGATCTTTTGCCCACCGGCGCATTCGTCCGGCGCCCGAACCTGTGGCTCGACACCATTTCGAAGCGACGCGGCACGATCTCCTACGCGCCGACGTTCGGCTACGAGCTGGCCGCGCGCCGCGCCGGGGCGGCGTCGATCGCCGATCTCGATCTGTCGTGCTGGCGCGTGGCCGGGCTTGGCGGCGACATGATCCGGCCCGAACCGCTCCGCGCTTTCGCCGCCGCCTTCGCCGGCGCCGGGTTCGACGATCGGGCCTATGTCGCCAGCTACGGCATGGCGGAGGCCACCCTTGCGCTCACCCTGACGCCAGTCGGCCAAGGGCTTCGCACCGACCTGGCCGATATCGATCGCCTCGAGAGGGAGGCCAGAGCCACGGCGCCGTCCGCGGGCGGGCGGCGGGCGCGGGAATTCGCCCTGTGTGGCGAGGTTCTCGCCGGTCATCGGCTGGAGGTGCGCGACGAGCGTGGAGCGGTCCTCGGCGACCGGCGGGTCGGCCGGATATTCGCCTCGGGACCCAGCCTGATGAAGAGCTATTTCGGCGAGCCGGAAGAAACCGCCAAGGTTATGACCGCCTCGGGATGGTTGGACACCGGAGATCTCGGCTATCGCCTGGACGGTCAGATCGTGATCACCGGGCGGGCCAAGGACCTGATCATCGTCAACGGCCGGAATATCTGGCCGCAGGACCTCGAATGGACCGTGGAAAAAGAAATCGCCGCCTTGCGCGGTGGCGATGTCGCGGTTTTCTCCGTCGCGTCCGACGACGCCGAGCGGGTGATAGCCCTGGTCCAGTGCCGCACGAGCGAGGCGGGGGCCCGGGACGCCTTGCGCGCCGAAGTGGGTAATCTGATCCGCGTGCGTCACGGGCTGGAAACGGAGGTGCACCTCACGCCCCCCCACAGCCTGCCGCAAACCTCGTCGGGAAAGCTCAGCCGCTCGCGCGCCAAAATGCTGTTCCTCGACGGCGTTTTCGCCGGCGGCGGCGTCGTCGTTACCGCCTGAAACCAAGATTGATGGGTTTGGCCGCGATCACCGGCGCCACCGGCTTTCTCGGCCGGCGCACGGCGGAAATCCTCCTGGCCCGCGGCTGGAGGGTCAGGGCGCTGGTCCGCCCGGAAAGCCTCGCCCGAGCTCCGGCGGGGGCCGAGATCGTGGTCGGCGACCTCGCCGATCCGGCCGCCCTCGACGCGCTCGCGCGGGATGCGGCGGTGGTGATCCACTGCGCCGGTTTGATCAAGGCGCGCCGCGACAGCGACTTCTTCGCGATCAACGAGGGGGGGACCGACAGGGTCGCGGCGGCCGCCGCCGGGAGGGTCGTCCTCGTGTCCAGCCTCGCGGCGCGGGAGCCCGGCCTCTCCGCCTACGCCGCCAGCAAGCGCGCCGGGGAGGGGGCGGCGCGGGCCGCGGCGGGCGCGCGGCTCACCATCGTGAGGCCTCCGGCGATCTATGGACCCGGCGACCTTGAGACCCTCGCCCTCTTCCGCTTCGCCGCGTGGAGCCCGTTTCTTCCCTTGCCGGGACCCGACGAAGCGCGGCTCGCGCTCGCCCATGTGGACGACGTGGCCGCCGCCGTCGCCGATTTCGCGCTGGGTGGCGCGGGCGTGGGACCCTTCGCCATCCCCGGCGCGAAACCCGAAGGCTACGGCTGGCGCGAAGTGATGATGACGGCCGCTTCGACGGTGGGCCGCCGGCCCCACCTGATCCGGATTCCGGCCTGGGCGGTGATGTCGGCCGCCCGGGGTTCGAGTTTGGCGAGCGCCGCGGCGGGACGCCCGGCGATCTTCACGCCGGGCAAGGCCCGGGAGATCCTCCACGGCGCATGGTCGGTGACGGCCGACGAAATGGCCCCCGGAGCCGCGCCCGCGCGTTTCGACCTTAAGAGCGGGTTCACCGATGCGGTCGCATGGTATCGCGGGCGGGGATTGCTCCCGCGGGCTTGGCCCCGGGGAGAGCCCCGCGGTTGAAGCGGGCGGATCAAACCTGTTACGGTGAGTCGGAAACGATCCCTTTCAATGCGGCGTGGCACTACGGCGGATGCGACAAAATCACCAACTGGCTCTGGTCGGAAACACAGGAGATCCAGCCATTCGCCCGCCTCGCGACGATATCTCGCTCATCTTCGAACAAGTGCTCGGGCGACCGGTGGAGATAACCGACAGCACCGATATTGTTGAGGACCTTGGCATGGATTCACTGGGGGTGATGAATTTCGTCATGGCGATCGAGGATTTCTATGATATTTCAATACCTCTCGATCGGATCGCCCAGATTCAGACAGTCGGCGATCTGATTCACGCGGTCGAAGACCTGCGGAGCAGCGTCCCAGCATGACGATTCTCGCCAAACATTCGGCCATGAAGCACGCCTATGACGCGTTGCGGGAAACCGGCGTCGATCCGGCGCACATGCGTTTCGACAGCGTGTTCTCCCCCACCGAAGGGATGCTGAACGGTCGTCGCACCATTCTGATGGGCACCAACAACTATCTGGGGCTCACTTTCGACCACGCCTGCATCGAGAGCGCCGTGGAGGCCACCCGCGGTCAGGGCACGGGCACCACCGGCTCGCGCATGGCCAACGGCACCTATGAGGGTCATTGGGCGCTCGAGCGCGCTCTCGCCGACTTCTACGGCCGCGCCCATGCCATGGTGTTCAGCACCGGATACCAGGCCAATCTCGGCGTCCTGTCGTGCCTCGTCGGCCGCGGCGACCATCTGATGCTCGACGCCGACAGTCACGCCAGCATCTATGACGGTTCACGCCTCGGCGGCTCGGAAGTGATTCGCTTTCGGCACAACAACCCCGACGATCTCTACAAGCGGCTCCGCCGCCTCGAGGGCGCCCCCGGCGACCGGCTGATCGTGGTCGAGGGCATCTATTCGATGCTCGGCGACACCGCCCCGCTCAAGGAAATCGCCGCCGTGAAGCGGGAGACCGGCGCCTATCTCTTGGTCGACGAGGCCCATTCCCTCGGGGTGCTCGGCCAAACCGGCCGGGGTCTCGCCGAGGCGGCGGGCGTCGAGGCGGACGTGGATTTCATCGTCGGCACCTTCTCCAAGAGCTTGGGCAGCGTCGGTGGGTTCTGCGTTTCCGACAGCCCCGACTTCGACATCATGCGGATCGTCTGCCGACCGTACATGTTCACCGCGTCCCTGCCGCCCGGCGTGGTCGCCTCCACGCTTACGGCGCTGGCCAAGCTCCGCGCGGAACCTGAACTGCGCGCCAATTTGATGCGCAATGCCCACCGTCTGTACGACGGTTTGCGCTCAATGGGCTTCCAGACCGGCCCGGAAGCCAACCCCATCGTGGCCGTCTCCATGCCCGATCAGGAAACCGCGGTGGTCTTCTGGAAGATGCTGATCGAGGCGGGGCTCTACCTCAACCTCGCGGTGCCGCCGGCCACCCCCAACAACGTCATGTTGCTGCGCACCAGCGTCAGCGCCGCCCACACCGACGGCCAGATCGACACGGCGTTGGAAATCTTCGCCGACGTCGGGCGCCGCCTCGGCTTCCTCTCCGACCGCCGTCGAACCGCGCGGGCGGTTTAAGGTCGGCGCGTCGGCTTGATCCGGACGCCACCCCGCGCTAGCGGCTGGCGCCATTGCGCGAGAAGCCGATGACGGCGCGCCGCCCCCGCAAGGTCGGGGGCCGAAAGGAACGGGCGTAGCCACTGTGACCGTGACGGCTCCGGGCGCTCCGGCCGGATTCAAGACGACCTGGCGGCCGGCGATCCTGGACGGCTATATCCTGCGGATGCTGGCCTTGCCGGCGGCGGCGGTGCTCGGCGTGACCCTCGTCGCCTTCCTGCTCGAACAGACCCTGAGGCTGATCGACGAACTGGCCTCCAATGGCGCGCGCCTCGGCTATCTT
>JBDTKQ010000263.1:0-3469 GCA_039935235.1 Caulobacteraceae bacterium | reverse complement strand
TCGAAGGTGAGTTGGCCCACCGCGGCCAGATCGAGCCGCGGCGCGTCCCATGCGATACGTCCCGGCCACGCCCAGGCGCAGGCGATCGGCGCGCGCATGTCGGGGGGTCCCATTTGGGCCAGGGTCGAGCCGTCGGCGTATTCGACCAGACTGTGGATTACCGATTGGGGGTGGATGACCACGTCGATGCGATCGGCCGCCATCGCGAAAAGATACGACGCCTCGATCATCTCGAGGCCTTTGTTCATCATCGTCGCCGAATCCACCGAAATTTTCGCACCCATGCTCCAGTTGGGATGGGCCACCGCCTGCGCCGGTGTGGCGGCGGCCATGTCCGCGGACGTCCACGAGCGAAACGGACCACCGGACGCGGTCAGAATCAGGCGGCGAACGGCGTGGGCGATTCCCGGCTGGAACACCTGGAAGATCGCCGAATGCTCGGAATCCACCGGAATGACCGCGCCCCCCGCCGCCTTGGCGATGGCCAGAAGGGCGGGCCCGGCGCAGACCAGACTCTCCTTGTTGGCTAGGCCGATCACCGAGCCGGCGCGCGCCGCCGCGAGCGTTGGCGCCAGTCCCGCCGCGCCGACGATCGCCGACATCACCCAGTCGGCGCCGGAGCCCGCGGCTTCGACGATGGCGGCCGCCCCGGCGGCGGCGGCGACGCCGGTCCCGCGCAACCGCTCGCGCAGTTCGGGAAGGCGGCCCTCGTCCTGGATCACCGCCACGCCCGGGCGCCACCGGCGGGCCTGTTCGGCCAGCAGGGCGGCGTTGCGTCCGCCGGTGAGGGCGAGGATGTCCACCTCCGCCCCCGACCGGTCGAGAAGGTCGAGGGTCGAGACCCCGACCGATCCTGTCGATCCCAGAATGACCGCCGAGCGCGCGCCCATCAGTGCGCCCACCCGATCTGAACCCACAACCGGGCCACCGCGAAGGTCATTACCGCGAACATCAGCCCGTCGACCCGGTCGAGAAGACCGCCGTGACCGGGAATGATGTCACCCGAGTCCTTGACCCCGAACCTGCGTTTCAACATCGACTCCCAAAGATCTCCGGCCATGGTCGCCAGCCCCCCCGCAAGTCCGATCAAGGCCGCCCCCGCCAGTGAAAGATGCATCAGGCTGGCGGCGATGGCGACAGAGGCGGCCATCGCCCCCGCCAGGCCACCGATGAACCCCGACCATGTCTTGTTGGGCGAAAAACGCGGCCACAGTTTCGGCCCCTTCACCGCGCTGCCCACCAGAAAGGCGGCGATATCGGCCGCCCAAGTCGCGGCGAACAGCATCAGGACCCATTGTGGTCCCTGCCGTGTTTCGATCAGCCACACCAGAACCAGGCACGCGGGGGCGATGTAAAGCACGCCATAAGCCGCGTCGATGGCCCGCCCATCCGAGGCGCGGCCGACGATCGCCGCCAGGCCCGCGCCGCCGGCGACGCACGCCCAAGCCGCCGGGTATCGCCCAAGATAGGCCAGAAAGATCACCGCGATCACCGCCACGGTGGTCACCGCCGCCGCCCGCCTCGCCGCGCGCGGCGAGGCCATGGCCGACCACTCGATGGAGAGAAGCGCGCCGCCGACGCTGACCATGACCAGAAACGGCGCCGGCCAGCCTGCCGGCGGCCCGAATACCCAGACCGACCAAACCGCCGCGACCGCCAGAACGATCCCGGAGGTGGCGCGGACGCCGAAGTTGCTCCAGCTGAATCCCTTAGCCCGCGGCAAGGACGCCATCGACCGCAACGCCGCCGTATCGCCTCTCGCGCGAGCGGTACTCGGCGAGCGCCGCCTTGAGGTGCTCGGGTCCGTAGTCCGGCCAGTAGACGTCCTGAAAGACGAGTTCGGCGTAGGCGCATTCCCACAGGAGGAAGTTGGAGATCCGCCGCTCCCCGCTGGTGCGGATGATCAGGTCGGGCGCCGGGGCGGCGGCGGTCGACAGACGGGCTTCGAACCGATCTTCGTCCAGGTCCTCGGGACGCGCGGTCCCGCGCGCCACGTCCATCGCGAAGCGTCGCGCCGCGTCGACGATGTCCGCCCGGCCGCCGTAGTTGAACGCGACCTGCAGATGAAAGCGGTCGTTGCGGGCGGTGCGGCTTTCAGCCTGTTCGACGATCTCGAGGATGTCCGCCTCCAACCCCGAACGGCGTCCGACGATCCGCACCCGCACCCCGTCGCGCTCGAGCCGGGCGAGGTCGGTTTCGAAATAGGCTTTGAGCAATCCCATCAGTTCGGAAATTTCCGGCTGTGGCCGCCGCCAGTTCTCGGTCGAGAAGCCGAAGACGGTGAGCTGTTCGATGCCCAGGTCGACCGAGCCTTCCACGGTCCGACGCAGGGCGGCGACGCCCGCGCGATGACCGAAGGCGCGGGGCAGGCCGCGCTGTTTCGCCCAGCGGCCATTGCCGTCCATGATAATCGCCACATGCAGACCGGCGTGGGCGTCCGGTCCGCCCGGCGCCTCGACATCGTGCATCGCGATCCTGGGCGACATGGTTATCCCCTTGTCCCGTCGATCTCCCCCCAGGGACCGCTCACACCTGCATGATCTCTTGCTCTTTGATATTCAAGGTGTCGTCCACGCGGCCGACAGCCTCGTCGGTGATCTTCTGGACATCGCTCTCGAGGCGCTTGTGCTCGTCCTGGGTAATCACCGCCTCCTTCTCCGCCTTGCGCAGATCGTCCATCGCCTCGCGCCGCACGTTGCGAACGGCGACCTTCTGCTGCTCCGCGTACTTGCCCGCCAGCTTGGCCAGATCGCGCCGGCGCTCCTCGGTGAGCGGCGGGATCGGTATGCGCAGATTCTGTCCCTCCACCACCGGGTTGAGCCCGAGACCGGCGTTGCGGATCGCCTTCTCCACGGAAACCACCAGCCCCTTGTCCCACACGCTCACCGTGATCGAGCGGGCTTCGGGGACCGAGACGGATCCGACCTGGCTGATCGGCATCCGCGAGCCATAGGCCTCCACGTGCACCTGATCGAGCAGTCCGGCCGAGGCCCGGCCGGTGCGAAGGGTGGCGAATTCCTCCTTGAGCGCGACCACGGCTTTGTCCATGCGCCCCCGATAGTTGGCCAGATCCGGTTTCTCGATGGACGCCATGAAATGTCTCCTCAGGTCTGGCGAGGCGCTTGGCCCCTGTCTTCGATGGTGGTGAAGACGCCGTCGCCCTTGACGACGCGCAACAGGTTTCCGCGTTCGCGAATGGAGAAGACCACGATCGGTATGGCGTTGTCGCGCATCAAAGCGATCGCCGAGGTATCCATGACCTTGAGGTTCTGCGCCAGGACATCATGATAGGAGAGTCTGTCGTAACGCCTGGCCGAGGGGTCCTTCTTGGGGTCGTCGGTGTAGACTCCGTCGACACTGGTCCCCTTCATCAGAAGGTCGCAGCCCATCTCGGCGGCGCGCAGGGCGGCGGGCGTGTCGGTGGTGAAGAAGGGCGCGCCCAGGCCGGCGGCGAAGATCACCACCCTGC
>JBDTKQ010000262.1:0-1884 GCA_039935235.1 Caulobacteraceae bacterium | reverse complement strand
GCTCGCGCCGATGATTTTCAGTCGTGACATTTGTGGAAACCTTTTGTGGGTGGGGTTCGACCCCCGGGTTGGGCTGGGACGATCGGGATGTAACGCTATGGGTCGGTATTCGATCCGGGGGGGGCTTTGGTTACACCCGGACGCCGATCCACCGGACCGCCGCGCCGTGGCCTGCCGCCGGCCAATGTCGCCGTCGGCTCCTCCGCGGGCGCGACCGCCGCGAGCGAAAGGGCGTGGACCGGGCCTGACAATTCCTCGGCGAGCAGACCATGGACGAGGCGTTGGCGCGCGACCCTGCCGAGGCCGACGAAGGCGGCCGAGACCACCGTGACCTGGAAATGGCTTTCCCCGCCTTCCCGGGCGCCGGCGTGGCCGGCGTGACGGGCGGACTCGTCGACCACCTCCAGCCGCGTGGGCGCCAGCCCGGCTGTCAATTTGGCGGCTATGGTATGGGCGACGCCGGTCATCATCGGACCCTCGAGCTCGAACTGTCAATTCTTGAACTGTAGCATGTCCGCCTCATAATCTGGTCCATGAGCCCCGCCTTCCAATACCGCCCGCGGTTCGTGGATATCCGCGTGCGCCCGCCCAAGCCGGAAGACTCGGCGGAGGCGGACGTCAACGCGCTGAAGCCCGGCGAAAAGCCGTGCCAGCACGAGGGCTGCCGCGCGGCCGCCGCGACCCGCGCGCCCAAGTCGCGCGATCTTCTCTCCGAGCACTACTGGTTCTGCCAGGCGCATGCCGCCGAATACAACCGCACGTGGAACTTCTTCGCCGGGATGAGCGAGGACCAGATCCGCGAGCGCATGGCCGACGAGGCGACCACCGGTGGCCGACCCACGTGGTCGCTCAAAGGCGGCGGGCGAAATCGCGAGGCGGCCGGCGCCCGCGGCGTCTTCCGCGACACCGTCGGCATCTTCGGCTCCGGCAAGGCCGGCGACGACGAGCGGGCCGCCTGGGACCGACGGCTCGGAAAGCTCGAGCGGGGGGCGCTGGCCGACCTCGATCTTGACGCCACCGCCACCGGCGTCTCGATCCGCTCGCGCTACACCGAACTGGTCAAACGCTGCCACCCGGACGCCAACGGCGGCGACCGCTCGGCCGAACACAAGCTGCAGCGGGTGATCCGGGCTTACAAGACCCTGCAAAAGGCGAGGCTCGTCTAGAGTAAAAAACCGGCCGCGGCGGTTTGCGTCCCGAGTGCGGGCGCGTTAGTGAACCGGCGTCATGAACACCCCCGCCATCCCCACGGACGACGCGCTCGCCGCCATGGTTCCCGACCGCAAGGTCTCGATCCGCGAGGTCTTCGGCGTCGATTCCGACATGCTCGTCCCGGCTTTCTCGACGCGCGACAGCCATGTGCCCGACTTCGACGAGGCCTATTGCTTCGATCCCCAGACCACCCTGGCGATCTGCGCCGGCCTCGCCTTCGACCGGCGGGTGATGATCCAGGGCTATCACGGCACCGGCAAATCGACCCATATCGAGCAGGTGGCCGCGCGGCTGAATTGGCCGATGATCCGGGTCAATCTCGACAGCCATGTCAGCCGCATCGATCTGGTGGGCAAGGACGCCATCGTCCTGAAGGACGGCAAACAGGTCACCGAGTTTCGCGAGGGCATGCTTCCGTGGTGCCTTCAGCGGCCCATGGCGCTGGTCTTCGACGAATACGACGCCGGCCGCCCGGACGTGATGTTCGTTATCCAGCGGGTGCTCGAGGCGCAGGGCAAGCTCACCCTCCTCGATCAGAATCGGGTGATCCGGCCCAATCCCTTCTTCCGCCTGTTCTCGACCACCAACACCATCGGCCTTGGCGACACCACCGGCCTTTACCACGGGACCCAGCAGATCAATCAGGGGCAGATGGACCGCTGGTCGATCGTC
>JBDTKQ010000261.1:0-4278 GCA_039935235.1 Caulobacteraceae bacterium | reverse complement strand
GCGCCGCACAGATAGAGCCCTGGGATCGGGGCGCGATAGGCGCCGTGGCCGAGCACCGGTCGCGCGGAGAAAAGCTGGTCGAGCTCCAGCTTGCCGTGGAAGATGTCCCCGCCGACGAGACCGAAGGTGCGCTCCAGATCCAGCGGGCTCAGCGCCTGGCGGCCGAGGACGGACGCCTTGAAACCGGGGGCGTAGGCGTCCACCGTCTCGATCATCAAGTCGGCGACCTCATCGCGATGATCGTCCCAGCTCGCTTCGCCCGGAAGCCGCGGCGCCACATGCTGGCAAAACAGGCTCGCCACGTGGCGGTCCGCCGGGGCGAGGCTGTCGTCGAGCATCGAGGGGATGAGCATCTCCACGATCGGCGCCCGCGACCAGCCGTGAGCCCGCGCGTCGGCGTGGGCGCGATCCATATAGGCCAGCGTCGGCGCCATGATGATCCCCGCGGTCATGTGGTCGCCGGCCTCGGGCAGGCAGGTGAATCGCGGCGCCTCGCTCAGCGCGACGTTCATGCGAAATGTGCCCGAGCCGCTGCGGTATCTGGCGATGCGTTCGCGGAAGTCCGCCGGGAGGAGCGCCGGGTCCACCAGCTTCTGGAAGAGCAGTTGCGGATGCAGATTGGAAGCCACGATACCGGCCCGGATCGCCTCGCCGCCGCGCGTCGCCACTCCCGCGGCGCGGCCGGCCTCGAAGATGACCTCCGCGACAGGGGCGTTCGTGCGGATCTCCACGCCCACGCCGGCGCATGCCCCGGCCATCGCCTGGGTGATCGCGCCCATGCCGCCGATGGCGTGACCCCACGCGCCCTTCTTGCCGTTGACCTCGCCGAACACGTGATGGAGCAGGACGTAGGCCGACCCCGGAGCGTAGGGGCTGGCGTAATTGCCGACCACGGCGTCGAAACCGAACACCGCCTTGATCGGATCGCTCTCGAACCAGCCGTCGAGCCAGTCGCCGGCGGATTGGGCGAAGAGGGCGAGAAGGTCGCGCCGCCCGGTGGTGTCCAAAGCTCCCAGACGCCGGGCGAGGCCGGCGCTCTTGAGCAGTTCCGGCACGGCCGCCCGCCAGCCGCCGGCGACCATGTCCGGCGGGGTCTCCAGCACCAGGGCGCGGAGAATGTCGGCGACCGCGTCGAGGCGCCGGCCGTAGGCGCCCAGATTGTCGGCGTCGCGGGTGGAGAATTTGGCGACCTCGGCGCCGGTTCGTCCCGCGCCGGTGATCAGATAGTCGCGGTCGTTCACGGGCAAGAAATTGGCCGCCTTGCGCTCGACGACGCGCAGGCCGTGGGCGGCCAATTGCATGTCGGCGACAATCTTCGGGTTGAGCAGGCTGACGGTGTAGGCGGCCACGGAGTTGCGAAAACCCGGATGGAAGGTTTCGGTCACCGCCGCCCCGCCGACCACCGCGCGGGCCTCGAGCACGGTGACCTTCAGGCCCGCCCGGGCGAGATAGAAGGCGCAGACCAGACCGTTATGCCCCGCGCCGATCACCACCACGTCGGTTTGGCGCGCGGTCATGGCGATCGGCTATCCCTCCGCCGCGCGGGGGCGGGCTTTGGGATCGAGTTTCGGGGCGGGCGCGAGGCGCAGCACCTCGGCCTGATAACGCTCGTCCTCTCCCGCGGCGAGGAAGCCAAGGGCGTCCGCGCACGCGTCGATCAGGGTCTCGACCCAACCGCGTTCGGCCCTGGCGAAGTCGGAGAGAACGTGGCCGAGGACGAGATCCCTGTCTCCCGGATGGCCGGTTCCGAGGCGGGCGCGGCGGAAGGCCGGGCCGATCCTGGCGGCGATCGAGCGGATACCGTTGTTGCCCGCCGCCCCGCCCCCGTTTTTCATCCGGAAGCGGCCGGGCGCCAGATCGATCTCGTCATAGAAAACCACGAGATTCGACGGCGGCAGCTTGAAAAAGCGCAACGCCTCGCCGGCCGCCTGTCCGCTGTCGTTGTAGAAGGTCTGCGGCTTGAGGATCAGAGCCTTCACCGGCCCCTCCGGCGTCGGCACGGCGCCCTCCCGCGCGAGACTGGAAAATCGCCGGCGCTCGGCCCCGAAGTCCCAGCGCCGGGCGATCGCATCGACGGTCATCGCCCCGATGTTGTGCCGGTTGCCGGCGTAGGCGGGTCCCGGATTGCCCAGCCCGGCGAGGATCAGCACCGCCCCGCCCCGAAGTCAGGTTTCCGGCGTTTCGACCGTCGGAGTCTCGCCCTCCACCGTCTCGTCGCCCACGTCCATGGCCGAGGACATGGCGATCGAGGCGACGGTGGCGTCGCGGTGATGGGCGGTGAGCTCAACCCGCTCGGGCAGTGGAAGATCGGCGGCCCGCACCGAATCGCCGATATCCAGTCCGGTAAGGTCGACGATGATCTCCTCGGGGATCGAGTCGGCGGGGGCCATGAGCTCGAGTTCGTGCAGGTCGACGTTGAGCGCGCCGCCCCGTTTGAGTCCCGGCGAGGCCTCGTGGTTTCGGAAATGCACCGGAACCGAAATGCGGATCAGTTGGTGGGCGTCGACGCGGTAGAGGTCGAAATGCAGCGGCCGCTCGGTCACCGGGTGGAACTGCACGTCCTTGGCGATCACCGGCTGGGTCTCGCGCCCGTGCTTGAGAGTCACCAGGTGCCCGAGGAGCTTGCCGGTGTGCAGCGCCTTGTGGAACTCGCCGTATTTCACGGCGATCGACACAGGGCCTTGCTTGCCACCGTAGAGGATTCCCGGAACCAGGCCGGCATTGCGCGTCTCGCGGGCGCCGCCAGTTCCGGCGCGCTCGCGGGTCTGGACGTTCAGGACGATGTCGGCCATGGCCATGCCTCAATGAGAACCGCCGCGCGAGGGATTGCCTCGGCGCGGCGCGAGACCCGGCTGGCCGGGCCTTCATAAACGGTGCGGCTGGTTACACGAACGGCGCGAGGGTTGCAACGGAGAGTCAGCGCTTACTGGCCCGCGGCGACCTCGACGTCGGCGCTCTTGTCGAAGCCCTCCCGCCGCAAGGCGAACCTCTCCGAGACCGGAGCCTGGGCCCGGGCGGGGGTCAGCGGTGCGCGGATCGCCGATGTTTGGCGGGCGCCGGCGCGACGACCGGCGGCGGCGCCGGGGGCGGGGCCGGCATCTCCACTCCCGCGTTCTTGGCCAGGCACGCGCCGGTGTCCATCATCACGTGCTGACCCATGCAGAAGATGTCCTCATAGTTCGGCTTGGCCACAGCGAGGCACTGATAGAGGTTCAGCTTGGCCATGTGCAGGCAGGTGTGGGTGGCCCCGTCGTCGGTGAGCGCCACCAGGCGGTCATAGGCGTCGTCGCCCGCCTCGCCGAGGGCGGCGATGGCGGCAATCTGCATGGACCGCGCCAGCAGCGGGGTATAGGGCGGCTTGGCGGGCTGGGCCACGAAGGGCAGGGCTTGCGGCTGGGTCCCGCTGGCGGCCGCCTCGAGCACCGGCACCCGGTCGCCCGCCGGCTGGATCGGGGCGTTGGCCGAGGCCTCGACGGCGGCGAGCCGACCCGGGCGGTCGGCGACATCGGTCTTGGACCACGATTGGTGCTGCACCTGATATGCCGATTGCTTGATCGCCTTGCCCTCAGCGTAGAGTCGCAGGGCGGCGCCCCCGAGGGCTTCCTTGGCGAGGCCGGCGGCGACGTCGGCGTTCTTGAACTGGAAGGCATAGGCGGGGTTGGCGACGATGTAGCCGACGATGATCCGCCGGTTCTCCGGGCTGTTGCCGGCGGCCCGCACGTCGGCGACGAAGGTCGGGTCTTCGAGCGCGGCGACCGCGCCATAGGCCACCGCGCCGCGGATCAGGGCGGTGGGCTCATAGGCCGCCGCCGTGCGCAGGGCGCTGGCCACCGAACCGCCGTCGGTGAAGCCGGTCGAGATGGCGGTGGTGCGCGCCAGATAGGCCTCGTAGGCGGCGGCGTCGGCGAGGAGGGCGGTGGGAAGGCCCACGGGCTTGGCCGGCGGCAGGGGCGGCGGCGGCGCCTCCACCACCTTGCGTGAGCGGGCGAAGCCTTCCAGGCCCGGCGCGGCAAGGGCGGAGACGGCGATGAGCGCCATCAGACAGATGCGCGCGGAAACTTTGGCCGTCATGGCGCTCCTCGGATCTCGATCGGGCCGCACCCGGTTGCGACACCGAATCGGCGACAATGTGACCGGGCATCCCCGGACGTCTAGCAGGTTGTTGAAGAAGTCGTCCAAGGCCGAGCGGTGAAGGTGGATTCGTCTCCGTTGTGGAATTTAATTTCGCCGACGAGGGCGCCGTCGTCCTGAAGGTCGGCCCGGCCGTCGCCGTTCGCC
>JBDTKQ010000260.1:0-3329 GCA_039935235.1 Caulobacteraceae bacterium | reverse complement strand
TTCACGTCGGCGGCCGCCACCTTCAGGGCGGCGGGAGCAAGACCGCCTCCCTCGCGCGAGACGATCGCGCGCTCGCCGATCCGGACGCTGGCCACCGCTCCGCTCGGCGCCGCGGCGTTGGCGTAGGAGATGCCGGCATTGGAAAGCGCGCTCTTGGCCAGGTCGCACGAGGTGGCGTAGCGGGCCTTGCCGATGATGTCGAACTGCAGCGAACAGCGCGCCGGATCGGCGATCACGACGACCGGCGTGCGCCTCTGAGCCGCCTCGAGCGCGGGGTTGCCCAGATGGGTCAGGGCGTGGAAGCCGGGAAAGAAGGCGACGAGGGCGAGGGTCATCCCCGACCACATCACCCATTTGCGCCCCACCTTGTCCGACAGCCACGCGAAGAGGACATAGAGCGGCGCGCTCGCCAGGCTGATGGCGATGAGGAGGGCCGTGCCGGTGGCGGGCGCCAGCTTGAGGAAACGCTCGAGAAACACCTGCTCGGCATAGAAGAAGAGGGTGTACCACGCGGCCCCCTGGGCGCTCATGATCGCCACCAGGGCGATCAACACGACCTTGAGGTTCTTCCATTGGCCAAAGGCCTCGGCATAGGGCGCCCTGGTCTCGTTTCCCGATGCCTTCAGCCTGGCGAAGGCCGGGCTCTCGGTGAGTTTCAGGCGCATCCAGATGGAGATGGCGAGGAGCCCGGCCGACAGCAGGAACGGGATACGCCAGCCGCCTGTCCAGCCGTCGGCGGTGAAACGCGCCTCGCCCATGACCGTGCGGGTGGCGAGGATCGCGGCCAGGGCGCCGACGAGGCCGAAGGCGGCCGAGGCCTGAACCCAGCCGGTGGCAATCCCCCGCCGGCCCGGGGGCGCGTGCTCGGCGACATAGATCGCCGCCCCGCCGTATTCGCCGCCGAGGGCCGTGCCTTGCACGATGCGCATGAGGATGAGCAGGAGCGGCGCGACCGGTCCCGCCTGGGCGTAGCTTGGCAAAAGCCCGATGGCGAAGGTCGCCCCGCCCATCAGGATGACAGTGACCAAAAAGGCGCCTTTTCGGCCGACCCGGTCGCCCACGCGGCCGAAGATCAGCGCCCCGATCGGCCGGAAAAAGAATCCTGCGCCGAACAGGGCGAGGGCGGCGAGGAGCCCGGCGGTGGGATCGAGCGCGGTGAAGAAGGTCTTGGCGATCACCGGCGTGAGCGTTCCGAAGACGAAGAAGTCGTACCACTCGAAGGTCGTTCCCAGCGCCGAGGCGACGATCACCGTGCGCATGGCGGCCCGAGCGGGGGGAGGAAGTCGGCCCTCGCTCAAAACGCGTTCTCGCCGGTGATGGCGCGGCCGAGGATGAGGGCGTGGACGTCGTGGGCGCCCTCGTAGGTGTTCACCGTCTCGAGATTCTGGGCGTGGCGCATGACGTGATACTCGCCGGCGATGCCGTTGCCGCCGTGGATATCCCGGGCCGCGCGGGCGATATCCAGCGCCTTGCCGCAGTTGTTGCGCTTCATCAGGCTGATGGCCTCCGGAACCCATGCGCCGGCGTCGAGAAGCCGTCCCACGGCGAGGGCGCCCTCATAGCCGAGGGCGATCTCGGTCATCATGTCGGCGAGCTTCTTCTGGACGAGCTGGCGGGCGCCGAGCGGCCTGCCGAACACCTGGCGGCTCATCACATAGTCGCGCGCGGCGTGCAGGCAGAACTCCGCCGCCCCCATGGCCCCCCAGGCGATGCCGTAGCGGGCCTTGTTGAGGCAGGAGAAGGGGCCGCGAAGGCCGCTTGCGTTTGGGAGCATGGCGTCATCGGCGATGAACACGTCGGTCAGCGAAATCTCGCCGGTGATCGAGGCGCGCAGGGACAGCTTGTTCTCGATGCGCGGCGTGGCCAGACCGTCCGACGCGCGCGGCACGAGAAAGCCGCGGATCTTCCCGTCGAGCTTGGCCCAGACGAGGGCCACGTCGGCGATCGGGGCATTGGTGATCCACATCTTCGCTCCGTTGAGCACGAAGCCGCCGTCCACCCGCCTTGCCACGGTGCGCATCGATGCCGGGTCGGAGCCGCCGTCGGCCTCGGTCAGGCCAAAACAGCCGACGATCTCGCCTCTGGCCATCGCGGGCAGCCAGCGGCGGCGCTGCGCCTCCGAGCCGAAGGCGTGGATCGGGTACATCACCAACGACGACTGCACGCTCATCGCCGAGCGATAGCCGCTGTCGATCGCCTCGATCTCGCGGGCGATGAGGCCATAGGCGACGTGGCTCGCCCCCGCGCCGCCGTAAGTCTCGGGAAGGGTCGGGCCAAGGAAGCCCAAGGCTCCCATCTCGGTCATGATCTCGCGATCGAACCGCTCCTCGGCATAGGCGCTGACCACCCGCGGCAGGAGTTTTTCCCGCGCGTAGGCCCGCGCCGCGTCGGCGATCATCCGCTCGTCCTCGGTGAGGCGGGCCGCCAGATCGAGGGGGTCGCGCCAGTCGAAGGTGGTTTGGTTTCGGCTCGAATCGAGGGCCATGGCGCGCTCCTTGGGGACGACAGGGCGTTATGGCGTGAACCCCGCGCGCGGAAAAGCCGGCGACGCCCCGGGCGGCCCCCGCGACGGACATTCCGGAGGCCGGCGCGGGGGAAGACAGTCTCATCGAACGTGGGGGGCGACCCGTCCGGGGTCACGCGGCGCGCGCGGGGAGTTTCCCGATCGCGGGAAATCATGTCAGTCTCCACTCAACAATTGTCGTCGAAGGGGTGGAAGATGACCATGAGCCAACGTCTGGCGGCCGAGTTCGTCGGCACTCTGTGGCTGGTGCTCGGCGGTTGCGGCGCCGCGGTGCTCGACGCGGCGTTTCCGCAACTTGGGATCGGTTACGCGGGGGTCGCCCTCGCCTTCGGCCTGACCGTGCTGACCATGGCCTATGCCGTGGGCCACGTCTCGGGCGCCCACTTCAACCCCGCGGTGACCGTCGGCCTCTACGTCGGCGGCCGCTTTCCGGCGCGGGACATCGTTCCCTACATCCTCGCCCAATGCCTGGGAGGGATCGCCGGGGCCGGCATACTCTACCTCGTCGCCAACGGGGCGCCTGGATTTTCCATGGCCGGCGGTTTCGCCTCCAACGGCTTTGGCGCCCATTCACCGGGCCACTATTCGCTGATCGCCTGCGTGATCAGCGAGGTGGCGATGACCTTCGGCTTTCTGTTCGTGATCCTGGGCTCGACCCACGGCAATGCGCCCAGGGGATTCGCTCCGATCGCCATCGGCCTTGCCCTCACCCTGATCCACCTGATCAGCATTCCGGTGACCAACACCTCGGTCAATCCGGCGCGGAGCCTCGCGCCGGCCCTCTTCGAGGGGGGCTGGGCGCTCC
>JBDTKQ010000259.1:0-3820 GCA_039935235.1 Caulobacteraceae bacterium | reverse complement strand
GCGATCCGCACATCCCTCGCCCAACCGCCGGGAAGCAGCGCTGCGTCGAACCAAAGGACCTGCATCGGCGCGCGCTCCTTGTGGCGGACGAATAGCTCTAGACATGATCGGGCCGTGGGCAAACCATGCACGCGGGGACCACGGGAGCCTTGATGGCGTGCGATCGGATCTGGCGGGACGCGCGTCTGGCGACGATGGCCGCGGGCGCACCGGGTCTCGGCGTGGTCGACCACGGCGTGATCGCCTGCAAGAACGGGATGATCGTCTATGCCGGCGCCGCCGAGGACGCCCCGGACATGGATGCCGCCGAGATCGTCGATTGCGAGCGGCGATGGATCACGCCCGGATTGATCGACTGCCATACCCACCTCGTTTACGGCGGCAACCGCGCCGGTGAGTTCGAGCGGCGCCTCGCCGGAGCGAGCTACGAGGAAATCGCCCGCACGGGCGGCGGTATCCTCTCCACCGTCACCGCGACGCGGGCGGCGGACGAACAGTCGCTCACCGCCGGCGCCCTTACCCGCCTCGACTCCCTGATCGCCGAGGGCCTGACCACCATCGAGGTGAAATCCGGCTATGGACTGACCCTCGCCGACGAAATCAAACAACTCCGCGCCGCGCGCGCTCTGGCGCGTCGGCGAGACGTGTCGGTGGTCACAACCTTCCTCGGCGCCCACGCCTTGGCGCCGGAGTTCGCCGGAGATGCCGACGGCTATATCGATCTGGTCTGTCGCGAGATGATTCCGGTCATCGCCGGCGAGGGACTGGCCGACGCGGTCGACGCCTTTTGCGAAACCATCGGCTTCACCACCGCTCAGGTTCGGCGCGTGTTCGAGGCGGCGCGGCGCCATGGCCTGCCTGTGAAACTCCACGCCGAACAATTGTCCAACCAGCGCGGCGCCGCCTTGGCCGCCGACTTCGGCGCCCTCTCGGCGGACCATCTCGAACACCTCGACGCGGCGGGGGTGGCGGCCATGGCCGGGGCGGGATGTATCGCCACATTGCTCCCCGGCGCCTTCTATTTCGTGCGCGAGACGGTCCGGCCGCCGATCGAGGCGTTGCGCGCCGCGGGAGTCCCCATGGCGCTGGCCACCGACTGCAATCCCGGCACCTCGCCGCTTACCTCTCTTCTGTTGACCATGAACATGGCCGCCACCTGCTTTCGCATGACCGTGGAGGAGTGCCTGATCGGGGTGACCCGCAACGCCGCTCGCGCCTTGGGCCTGATCGCGACGGCGGGCTCGCTCGAGACGGGGAAACGCTGCGACCTGGCCATATGGGACATCGAGCGTCCGGCGGAACTGGTCTACCGGATGGGTTTCAATCCACTGCACGCCCGCGTATGGGGCGGTCGATGAACACCGTCGAACTCGCGCCCGGCGCCGCGACGCTTCGCGACTGGCGGAGGGTCTACCGCGGCGCCGGCGCCCGGCTCGCGGAGTCCGCCCGGCCCGGCATAGAGGCGGCGGATGCGGCAGTGGGGCGGATCGTCGCCCGCGCCGAGCCGGTTTACGGACTCAACACCGGTTTTGGCAAACTGGCGAGCGTGCGGATCGACGCCGCCGATCTGGAAATCCTCCAGCGCAACATTGTCCTGTCGCACTCCGCCGGAGTCGGCGAGCCGATGCCGGTCCCCATCGCCCGCCTGATGATGGCCCTCAAGCTCGCCGGTCTCGGCCACGGCGCCTCGGGGGTGAAGCCGGCCACTGTGGCCCTGATCGAGGCCATGCTCGAGGCCGGGATCACGCCGGCTATCCCCGCGCAGGGCTCGGTCGGCGCCTCGGGAGATCTTGCGCCGCTCGCCCACATGGCGGCGGCGATGATCGGCGTCGGCGAGGCGTGGCGGGAGGGTCGGCGGATGCCCGCCATGGCCGCGCTCGATCGGGCGGGCCTCGCGCCGCTCACGCTTGGACCGAAGGAGGGGCTGGCGCTGCTCAACGGCACGCAGTTCTCCACCGCCTATGCCCTGGCCGCCCTGTTCGAGACCGAACGATTATTCCGCTGCGCCCTGATCACGGGCGCTCTGTCGACCGAGGCCGCAAAGGGCTCCGACACGCCCTTCGATCCGCGAATCCACGCCCTTCGCGGCCACGTCGGCCAGATCGAAACCGCGCGGGCCTTGCGCGCGCTGATGGCGGACTCGGCCATCCGCGCCTCACACCTCAAGGGCGATCCACGGGTTCAGGACCCCTATTGCCTGCGCTGCCAGCCGCAGGTCATGGGCGCGGCGCTCGACATTTTGCGACAGGCCGCTCGCACCCTTCAAATCGAGGCTAACGGCGTGACCGACAATCCGCTGATCTTCCCCGACACCGACGAGGCGCTGTCCGGGGGCAATTTCCACGCCGAGCCGGTGGCCTTCGCCGCCGATATCGTCGCCCTGGCGATCTGCGAGATCGGCTCGTTGGCCGAGCGGCGGATCGCGATGCTGGTGGACCCCGCGCTTTCCGGCCTCCCCGCCTTCCTCGCACCCAATCCCGGGCTGAACTCCGGTTTCATGATGGCCCAGGTCACCGCCGCCGCCCTCGTATCGGAAAACAAGCAACGCGCGTTTCCGGCCAGCGTCGATTCGATCCCCACCTCGGCCAATCAGGAGGACCACGTCTCCATGGCCGCCCACGGCGCGCGACGGCTTATGGGGATGGTCGACAATGCCTTTGGGGTGATCGGCATCGAGCTTCTGGTCGGCGCCCAGGGTTGCGACTTCCACCGCCCCCTCGCCTGCGGGCCGGCGCTGGAGGCGGCCCGGGCCACGCTTCGCGCCGCGGTTCCCCAAATGGACGACGACCGCCTCCTCGCTCCCGATATCGCGGCGGCTACCCGCCTGGCGCGGGATGGGGACATCCTGACCCGGGCCGGCGCGTCGCGCTTGCCTGGCGTGTGCGAGGTCGCGTGAGCGTCTCGCTGTCGCCTGACTGGTTGAGCGTGCGCCGGGGAGAGGCTCCCCTCGTCATTGGCCTGCCGCACACTGGAACCGAGATCCCGCCGGACATCGAAGCAAGGCTCGTCTCCCGATGGCTCGGGCGCAAAGACACCGACTGGTGGGTGGAGCGGCTCTATGATTTCGCCGGCGATCTGGGGGCGACGGTGGTTCGCACGGCAATTTCCCGCACCGTGATCGACGTCAATCGCGACCCTTCGGGCGCATCGCTTTATCCAGGCGCGGCCACGACCGAGCTTTGCCCCACCACCACCTTCGACGGCGAAGCGCTCTGGCGAGGGGGCGAAACGCCGGATGCCGCGGAGATCGCCGAGCGGCGCGCTCGGTGGTTCGATCCGTACCACGCGGCCCTTGGCGGCGAGATCGACCGACTGCGGAATTTCCACGGCGCCGTGGTTGTCTATGACGCTCACGCGATACGCTCGCGGGTTCCCCGCCTGTTCGAGGGCACGCTGCCCAACTTCAACATCGGGACCAACCGCGGCGAGAGTTGCGGCGCGGCCCTCGTGACCGCCGTCGAGGCGATGTGCGACGCAACCGCTTTCTCCCGGGTGACCGACGGCCGCTTCAAGGGCGGCTTCACCACTCGCCACCGCGGTCGCCCCGAAAGGAGCGTCCACGTCATCCAGATGGAACTCGCTTGCCGGGGCTACATGGCCGAGCCGAACGGGACCCTGACCCGGCAAAACTGGCCGCCACCCTTCGAGACATCCCGCGCCGCGCCGATGCGCGAGGCGCTCCAGCGCGTCCTCGAGGCCTGCCTCGCCTTCGCCGGCGGCCAAACCGGAGACAGACCGTGACCCGCCTCGACAACAGCCGCGTGATCCGCAGTCCGCGCGGGTCACAGATCTCCGCCAAAAGCTGGCTCACCGAAGCCCC
>JBDTKQ010000258.1:0-7489 GCA_039935235.1 Caulobacteraceae bacterium | reverse complement strand
CGGGGCGGGCCGGACGGCCGCGCTCCGATGACGCGTCGGATCTTCCTCAAGCCCGCGTTCCGACATAGGGGCTGATCAAGCCGAGCGGCGCCGCCGTGGAATTCTTCACGGCCCGGATGACGATCCGGCTCTCGATGTTGGAGACGAGGCCGAGCGAGAGAATCTTGTCGCGCAGGAAATCGTCGAAGGCGTGCATGTCCCGGGTGACGATGCGCAGCTCATAGTCGGCCGAACCGGTCACCGTGGCGCACTGTACGATTTCCGGCCAGCGTTTGACCGACTGCTCGAAGGTTTCCAGATTGTCCTTCGTCGGGAGGGAAAGCTTGACCGTGCAATAGACCTCGAAATCCAGTCCGAGCTTCTCGCGGTCGAGGATGGTCACCCGCTTCTGAATGATCCCGTCTTCCTCCAGGCGCTTGATCCGCCGCCAGCAAGGGCTGGAGGACAAACCCACCCGCTCGGCGATCTCCGCCACCGAGAGGCCGGCGTCATGCTGGATCAGATCGAGGATTCGCGCATCGATGGCGTCAAGACGTTCGGACAAGAATCAACCCCCAAAGCGCTGTTCAGCGCAAGGACTCCGCGCCCACGGCGCGAATTTCAGGCATGGATTTGGCAAGCCTTACCCAAGTTCTTATATATTCTTGCACGGCCCCGAACCAAGGGCTCGCCGAAGGTATACGGGATGAAACACGCCAACGTCACGCTCGACGATAAATTCATGCTGGAAAGCGGGCGGGTGTTCATCACCGGGGTGCAGGCGCTGATCCGCGTGCTCCTCGATCAGGCGCGGCTGGACGCGCGGGTGGGATTGAAGACGGCCGGCTTCGTCTCGGGATATCGCGGCTCGCCGCTGGGCGGACTCGACCAGCAGGCCAGACGCGCGGGCAAGCTCCTCGCCGGTCGGCACATCGTCTTCAAGGAGGGGGTCAACGAGGACCTCGGGGCCACGGCGGTGTGGGGGAGCCAGCAGGCCAATCTGTTTCCCGGCGCCCTCTACGACGGCGTCTTCGGCATGTGGTACGGAAAGGCGCCCGGTGTCGACCGCACCGGCGATGTGTTCAAGCACGCCAACTTCGCCGGCACATGGGCCAAAGGCGGAGTGGTGGCCGTGGCCGGCGACGATCACGCCTGCAAATCCTCCACCCTGCCATCGCAGTCGGAATACGCCTTTCAGGACTTCGAGATGCCGGTGCTTGCCCCGGCGGACGTTCAGGAGGTGCTCGACTACGGCCTCCTCGGCTATGCGCTGTCCCGGTTTTCGGGTCTGTGGGTGGGTCTCGTCGCCTTGGCCGACACCATGGATTCGGGGGCGACGATCGATGTCGATCTGGCGCGCCACACCTTCGTCGCGCCGGACAATTTCGCCATGCCCGCCGGCGGCCTCGGCATCCGGCTGAAGGACCAGCCGATGGACAAGGAGCGGCGGCTGCGGCTGCACAAGATTCCCGCCGCCCTCGCCTTCGCTCGCGCCAACCATATCGACAAGGCGATGCTCACCTCCTCGCGCCCCCGGCTGGGTATCGCCGCGCACGGACAGGCGTGGGCGGACGTCACCGAGGCCCTCTCCGCCATGGGGATCGGCATGGACGAGGCCGCCGCCCTCGGCGTCTCCCTGTACAAGGTCGGCATGCCGTGGCCGCTGGAGACCCACGGTCTTCGCGCCTTCGCCCGGGGGCTCGAGACGCTTTTGGTGGTGGAGCACAAGCGCCCGCTCCTGGAAATGCAGGCCCGCGCCGCGCTCTATGAGCTTCCCGCCCACGCCCAGCCGCGGGTGATCGGCAAGGTCGACGAGCGCGGCCATCCCCTGCTCTCGGAACTGGGCTCGCTCTCCGTGGCCGAAGTGGCGCTGGCCATCGCCGATCGCCTGCCGCCTGGACCGCACATGGAGCGGGTTCACGCCTATCTCGACCGGGTCTCCGCCGCCGGCGTCGCCGCCGTCAGCCTTGGCGCCGACCAGATCCGCAAGCCGTTTTTCTGCTCGGGGTGCCCACACAACAGCTCCACCCGCCTGCCCGAAGGCTCACGCGCCCTGGCCGGGATCGGTTGCCACTATATGGCGAGCTTTTCCGACCCGAACACCGACCTCACCAGCCAGATGGGCGGGGAGGGGCTGTCGTGGGCGGGCGCCTCGCCCTTCACCAGCGAAAAGCACGTCTTCGTCAATCTCGGCGACGGCACCTACAACCACTCCGGTTCCCTGGCCATCCGCGCTTCCGTCGCCATGGGCTCGAACCTCACCTACAAGCTGCTGTTCAACGACGCTGTGGCCATGACCGGCGGCCAGGCTGCGGAGAGCGGCTTCACGGTCCCTCAGATCACCCGGCAACTCGCGGACGAGGGGGTGACCAAGACGGTCATCGTCGCCGACGACGCGGCCCGCTACGACAGGATCAGGGACCTGGCCCCCGGCGTCGCCGTCCGCCCGCGCGCCGATCTCATCGCCGTGCAAAAGGAGTTGCGGGATACCTCCGGGGTCACCGTCCTCATCTACGATCAGGTGTGCGCCAACGAGAAGCGCCGGCGCCGCAAGCGGGGAACCATGGCCGCGGCGCCCAAGCGGGTGTTCATCAATCCGCTGGTCTGCGAAGGCTGCGGCGACTGTTCCAAGGTCTCCAACTGCGTTTCCATCGCGCCGCTCAACACTGAATACGGCCGCAAGCGGAAGATCGATCAGTCCACCTGCAACCAGGACTATTCCTGCGTCGACGGTTTTTGCCCGTCGTTCGTCACCGTCGAGGGCGGGGCCAACGCCCAAGTCCAGCCCCTGCCCGCGCTCACCGCCGACTCCACCCCCCTGCCGGAGTTCGAGACCTTCGAGGGAGTGCGCAACATCGTCTTTACCGGCATCGGCGGCACCGGGGTGACCACCACCGCCTCGATCCTCGGCATGGCGGCGCACATCGACGGTCGCTCCGCCTCCGTGGTCGACATGACCGGTCTGGCGCAAAAGGGCGGTGCGGTGTTCAGCCACGTGCGCATCGGCGAGACGGAGGACACGCCCATCGGCGGCCGGGTCCCCGCCGCCAGCGCCCATGTATTGATCGCCTGCGACCTCCTCGTCGCCGCCGGGCCGGACGCCTTGGCGCTCTACGCCAAGGATCGAACCGTCGCTGTCGGCAACGACGATTTCCAGCCGACCGCCGACTTCGTCACCAACCGCGACGTGCGGTTCGACGCCGCCGCCATGGCCCGGCGCCTCAAGGGCGCGTGCAGGAGCTATGACGCCTGTCCGGCGGCCAATCTCGCCGAACACCGGCTGGGCGACAGCCTCTATGCCAATATGATCATGCTCGGGTTCGCCTGGCAGAAGGGCCTCGTGCCGGTGTCCGCCCGCGCGCTCTATCGGGCGATCAAGCTCAATGGCGTGGCCGCCGACGAAAACCTGCAGGCCTTCGAGGCCGGGCGGATGGTCGCCCACGATCCGGCCAAACGGGGCCCCACCGAGAACGACACGCCGACGCCCGAGACGATGGATCTGGAGACGCTCATCGCCAGGCGCGCCGGCGACCTGACCGCCTATCAGAACGCCGCCTACGCCGATCGCTATCGCGACCGGATCCAGGCCGTCCGCGCCGCCGAAGCCCCCCTCGGCGGGGAAGCCCTCACCCGCGCGGTGGCGATCAATCTCTACAAGCTCATGGCCTACAAGGACGAATACGAGGTCGCCCGCCTCTATAGCGACGGCCGGTTCGCCGGCGCCCTTGGCGAGACGTTCGAGGGCGGCAAGCTGAAGGTGTGGCTCTCCCCGCCGCTCCTCGCCGGCAAGGGCGCGGACGGGCGACCGCGCAAGATGGAGTTCGGCGGCTGGATGCTCAAGGCCGGCTTCCCGTTGCTGGCCAAGCTGAAGGGACTGCGCGGCGGCCCTCTCGACCTCTTCGGCGCCAGCCACGAGCGGCGCATGGAGCGCGCCCTCATCGCCGACTACGAGGCCTCCCTCGGCCGCCTCCTCGCCGATCTTACCGCCGGGCGCCTCCCCCTCGCGGTGAAGATAGCCACCATCCCCGACCAAATCCGCGGTTACGGCTTCATCAAGGAGGCCGCCGCCAAAACCGCGAAGGCCGAAGAGGCGAAGCTGTGGGGGGCTTGGGATCGTCTCTCTTGACCGCTCACCCGCCCCCGACACGCGGCTTGATGATCCGATGGGCGGCGCCTATAAGCGCCCCTCGCTCGCGCGCCTTAAGGCTGGGTAGCTCAGATGGTTAGAGCGGTGGATTCATAACCCACAGGTCGGCGGTTCGATCCCGCCCCCAGCTACCAAGGCGGAAACCATGTTGACGCGTTTTCCGGAGAAGAATGGCGCTTCGGCCGTCTGGCTCGACCTCCTGTCGCCCACCGATGCCGAGCGGCGCGAGGTCGAAGAGATCAACGGAGCTCCGATACCGGACCGCGCCGCCCTCAGCGAGATCGAAAGCTCCAGCCGGCTTCGCGCCGATGGGGACGTCCTTACGCTCAGCGTGCCGTCCACGGCGCCCAGGCCGCACGGCGAGGCGGTCGTCTCGCCCGTCGGGTTCGTCCTTTCGCCCGATCGGATCGTCACCGTACGCTACGCGCCGCTCAACGATTTCGATGCGATCCACAAGAAATACCGCGAAGACGAGGGCGCCGCGACGTCTTCCCTCGAGGTGTTCGTCACGCTGTGCGAGGAGATCGTCGACAAGATCGCCGACGGGCTGGAGGTGCTGGCGGGCGATCTCGCGGAGGTGTCCACCGCGGCCTTTCACACCGAGAGCGAGATCGGTCGGCGGCTCGTGCGCTCCAACGAGAAGTTGCGCGTCCAGTTGCGCGGACTCGGGCGGACGGGGGACCGGCTGTCGGAGATGCGCGACAGCCTCCTTGGGCTCGGCCGGGTGAGCGCCTACGTCGACCATGCGACCCAGGCGTGGCCCGATCATGAGACCGTGGGCCGCCGCCTCGCCAGCGTCGCCCAGGATATCGCCTCCTTGAGCGACTATGAGAATCACCTGGCCAACAAGGTCCAGTTCCTGCTCGACGCCATGGTCGGCCTGATCGGCATTGCCCAGAACGACATCTTCAAGGTGCTGACCATCGTCTCCATCGTCGGCATCCCGCCGACCCTCGTGGCCAGCCTCTACGGCATGAACTTCCACGGCATGCCCGAGCTTACGTGGCGCTACGGCTACGAGTACGGTCTTGCCATGATTGTGATCAGCGCCGTGATCCCCATCGTATGGTTCAAGGTGAATGGCTGGTTTTGAAGCGCCGGCCTTCCGGTTGACTCAGGACGGATCGGGCCTTTCGGGTGGGAAGCTGCGTCCGGCGCCTGCGCGTGGCCGGGGCTCGCGCGCCGCGATCCCGACGACCGCAGGCCGATCGTCATCGCCATCCAACCGGTGTGCCCACACGTCACCTGTGACGCCAGGATCGCGGCCTTCGCCGATGGAGGCGGTCGCCGATATGGGTTCGCGGTGGTCGCGGATCGGTAGCCGTCCTACCGCCCCGTCGGGATGTCCTTGAAGGCGACGCCCTTGTCGAGGCGGACGTCCTGCGGCATGCCCAATACCCTTTCGGCGATGATGTTGCGCAGAATCTCGTCGGTCCCCCCGGCGATACGCAGGCCCGGCGCGTTCATCAGGGCGGTCTGGAAACCGCCGGCGAGGGGGGCGGTGGCCGGGTCGCTGATGATGCCGAACTGATCCTCCAGATCGAGCGCGACAGCCGCCATGTCCTGCATCAGGGTAGCCGAAACCACTTTGCCGATCGAGCTTTCCGGACCCGGCGTCTGACCGCGCGAGAGGGCGGTCCGGGTGCGGTAGCGGGTGTATTTCAGGCCCTCCGCCTGGACGAACCACTCGGCGATCTTTTCCCGCAAGCCGGCGTCCCTCGCCGCCGGACCCGCGAGGGTCTGAATCTCCTGAGCCAGTTTCAACACCGTGCGATGGCCCGCGCCGCCGCCGCCGCCGATCGCCAGGCGCTCGTTCATCAGGGTGACGAGGCTGGTGGCCCACCCCGCGCCGACCTCGCCGACACGCTGGGAATCGGCAATGCGAAGATCCGTGAAATAGACCTCGTTGAAGTTGGAGGCGCCGCTCATCTGGTGGATCGGCCGCACCTCGACCCCGGGGGCGCGCATGTCGATCCAGAACATGGTCAGTCCCTTGTGCTTGGGAACGTCCGGATCGGTGCGCGCCAGCAACAGGCCGAAATCGGAATAGTGGGCCCCGCTGGTCCACACCTTCTGGCCGTTGATCACCCAGCCGTCGCCGTCCCTCACCGCGCGGGTCCGCGCCGCGGCGACGTCAGAGCCACCGGCCGGTTCGCTGAACAACTGGCACCAGATCTCCTCGCCGCGCGTGGCGGGGCGCACGAAGCGTTCCTTGTCCGCCTGATTTCCCACGGTCATCACCGTGGGCACGCACATGCCCAGGCCGATGGCGAAGGGATTGCCCGGTGTCTCGAATTTCGCCTCTTCCTGGCCGAAGATGACCGACTGCCATGAGGCCCCGCCGCCGCCGCCCCATTCCTTCGGCCAGGTGATGCAGGCATAGCCGGCCTCCGCTTTCTTGCGCTGCCACGCGCGCGCGTCGTCCATGCTCGCCGGATCCTCAAGACCGTTGTCCGGCCGCCCCGTGCGCTTCGGCGCATTGGCCCCGAGCCATGCGCGCACTTTGGCGCGATAGGCGGCTTCTTCGGCGGTGTCGTTGAAATCCATGTCGATCTTCCTCGAATACGTTCTAGGCTACGTTTCGCCGCTCGAGCTGGCTGACCAGCCGTTCCTTCCACGCCTTGGCCCCACCGGCGACAAGGCCGAGCTGCTGGGCCCGGCGGTAGAAGAGGTGGCAGTCCACGTCCCACGTGAACCCCATGCCGCCATGGGTCTGGAGGTTTTCCTTGGCCGCGAACCAAAAGGCGTCGCCGGCCGAAACCCGCGCGGCCGCCGCCGCCACCGGCAACTCCGCGGCCCCGTCGCTCCCCAGCGCCCACGCCCCGAAGTAGGCGTTGGAGCGGGCCAACTCGTTCTTGATGTAGATGTCCGCCAGCTTGTGCTTGATCGCCTGATAGCTGCCGATCGGCCGGCCGAAGGCGTAACGCTCGAGGGCGTAGCCCTTGGCCATCTCCAGCGCCCTGTCCGCCCCGCCCACCTGCTCGAAGGCGAGAAGCACCGCCGCCCGGTTCATCACCGCCTCGGTCAGGGCCATGCCTTCGCCCGCCTCGCCCAGCGCCTCGGCCGCCGCGCGGGCGAAGGTGAGCCTGGCCGCGCCGCGGGTGGGATCGAGGGTGTCGAGCATCTCGCGTTTCACCCCCTCTCCGGAAAGTTCGACGAGATAGAGGCCCGTGCGCCCGCCGTCTTTGGCGAGAACCACGGCCACGTCCGCCGCTCCGCCGTCGGTCACCGGCAGCTTTACCCCGGTGAGCTTGCCGCCCTCCACCTTCGCCTGAACCTGACCTTCGGTCACGACGCCCGGCCGCTCGGCCGTGGCGAAACAACCGATGACCTCTCCAGCGGCGATGCTCGGCAGCCATTTTG
>JBDTKQ010000257.1:0-7730 GCA_039935235.1 Caulobacteraceae bacterium | reverse complement strand
CCGCTCCCTGTCCCATTGGTCGATCTGCGCGTGGGTCGGCGGCCCGCCGAACCCGGTGTCGACCAGCACGCAGGCGCTCATCCGTTCGGGATAGCGGGCGGCCGAATAGAAAACCTGCGATCCGCCGAAGGAGTGGCCGATATAGACGGGTTTCACCGCCGCCTCGTAGAGCCCTGCCGCCCGGGCGCATTGGAAGATTTCGGTGGCGAAAGTCTCGAAGGCGTAGCTCTCCCGCCAGTCCGAGCCGCCCATGCCGGAAAACGACATCGACGCCACGCGAAAGTCTTCGGCGAAAAAGGGGGCGATGAAGCTCCACCAGTCGGCGTGGGCGCTGTTGCCGTGGACGAAGATCAGCCCGGGCTTGCCCCGCTCGCCCCACGTCAGCAGTTCGATACTCGCCCCCTCGACCGGGACGAGGACGCGCTCCGGCGCCCGGGCGAGGGCCGCGTCGAACCACGCCGGGCGCGGCGGTTCGGCCCCGCGAAACGGCGCCAGGGGCGAGGCGACCTCCGGGGCAAGCGTCGGCTCGAGCCGGACCGGCTCGTCGTCGTCGAGCCGCTCGTCGGCGGGGGGAGAGTGATCGTCGGCCATGCCGCTTGCCTAACGACCGTTTGAAAAATGGCAAGAGCGGGATACTTGCCCCGGCCGCGCCTCAAGCCGGACACGAGCATGTCGGCCATCGCCCCGCGCTGGTCCTGACGCCCGCGAGATACAACCGGACTCACGGAATGTTGCTCGTCTGTCCGTCGACCTCGAAAATCAAGGGCTACCCGTTCGAAGTCGCGATCTCGATCGATCCGCCCGGTTCGGTCCTCGCCAATCAGGTCAAGAGTCTCGATCGGTGGGCGCGGAAGGCACGGCGGATGGGCGCGGCGCGGGCCGAGACGCTGGAAGAGGTGCGGGTCAAGATCAGGTCGCTGGTGCAGTTGTGATCGACCGCGGGCGATTTGCGTCGGGCTGTCAAAGCCCCACCGCCTTCAACGCTTCCCCTTGACGCGCCGCCAGCCCCTCCTCCGAAAACCCCTCGAGCGAGGCCTCGAAGAGCCGGCGCCAGTTCTGCCGGGCGGCGAGGTGGAGGAAGGCGGAGCCCAGGCCGATGGCGGCCCGGTCCATGAACACGAACTCGCGGGGGATGGTGATCGGACCCTTCTGCTCCAGCGCCTGTTTGACCTGGAAGGCTTCACGCCGGCCGTAGAGGGCGGGACTCACCCCGTCGGCCACGGTGCGGACGCGGTCGTCGAGGAGCGGGCCGTAGATGAACCTGGCCCAGATGCCGAGAACGTCCATCAGGTCGTCCGACAGGCCCTTAAAACCCCATGCCTCATAGGCCGCTTTCTCCCCGGCCCGGTCGCCGGCGATGATCGCATCATGCAGCTTGACCACGCCGGCGACGAAGGCCGGCGGAAAGACACGGATGCAGCCGAAATCGAGCAGGTTCAGCCGCCCCGCGTCGGGCGTGAAACTGTAGTTGCCCAAATGCGGATCCCCGTGGATCACGCCGATGTGGATCAGCGGCGTCCACCACGCCTCGAACAGGGTTTTCGCCACCCGGTCGCGGGTCGCCTGATCGGCGCCGGTGAAAGCCCGCAAACCCTCGCCCTCGAGCCAGTCCATGGTCAGCAGGCGCCCGGTGGACAGCTCCGGATACGACGCCGGAACGGCGATGTCGGCGCGGCCCGCGAAAAACCGGCGGTAGAGCTCCATGGCCCTCGCCTCATGGTCGTAGTCCAGCTCCTCGCGAATGCGCTCGCCGATCTCGGCGGCGATCTCGCGGGTGTCGATGGCCGCGAACAGGCGCCGACCGACACCGAGCATGGCGCGAAGCTGGCCAAGGTCGCTTTCCACCGCGCTCTGCATGTCGGGATATTGCAGCTTCACGGCCAGCGCGCGGCCGTCCAGAGCGACCGCCTTGTGGACCTGACCAAGGGACGCGGCGGCGGCCGGGACGAGGTCGAAGGCGGAAAATCTCGCGCGCCAGTCCGGACCCAACTCCGCGGCCATCCGCCGGCGGACAAAGGACGGGCCCATGTCCGGCGCGTTGGTCTGCAGCTCGGCGAGCTCGGCGGCGAACTCCGGCGGCAGAAGATCGGGCACCGTGGCGAACATCTGCGCCACCTTCATCAGAGGGCCTCTGAGCCGGCCGAGGGTCTCCCTCAGCGCCCGGGCGTTGCGCGCGTCGGCCTCGCCGCCGCCGAACAGGGCGTTGGCCCCGAAGGTCGCCGCCGCTCCGGACAGCCCCGCTCCGACCCGCGCGAACCTGGCCACGCGGCCGCCCAGCCGGTCGCGCTCCGGATCCCTCGGCGGCGCCTCGCTCAAGGCCTGGCGCCGGCGGCGGTTTGTTTCAGCGCCCGGCTTTCAGCGCGGATCCGCACCCACATCATGGCCGCGTTCAACACCGAGAAGACGGCGGCGTAAACCGGTAATCCAAAGGCGAGCGGCAAGACCGCGATCTCTCCGGCGACCACCAGATAATTGGGGTGAGGCAGCAAACGATAGGGGCCGCGGCGGACCAGCGGCGACCCCGGCACGACGACGATCCGCGTCGTCCACCGGCCGGCGAGCGAGGCGATCACCCACACGCGCAGCGCCTGCAACCCCGCGTAGACGACGAGCCACCCGACGACCGCCGGCCGATTCCACGCCAGAACCCACAAGCCGGCCAGCCACGCGCCGTGAAGAAGGACGATCAGGGGATAGTGCCCGGCGCCGACCTCGCGACCGCCGGCGGCGAGCAGCCGGCGGGTGTTGCGCCGCGCGAGGGCCAGTTCGCCCAGCCGCTGCGCCGTCACCAGCGCCAGAACCAGAAGCGAGAGGCTCACGCGGCGAGGGAGACGGCGGTGGCGGTGAAGCCGGGGCCCAGCGCGCTCATCAGGAGCCGCGGCCGGGGCGGATCGGCGAGCACCCGCTCGAGCACGAAGAAGACGGTGGGGGCCGACATGTTGCCGTGGTCGGCGAGGACCTCGCGTTCGCGGTCGAGCGCCCCTTGTCCCAGATCGAGGGCGTGTTCCAGCGCCTCGATCACCTTGGCCCCGCCGGGATGACAGACGAAGCGGTCCACCTCCGTCATGCCGATCCCCATGCCCGCGAGCATGGTCTCCATCGCTCCGCGCAGCTGCAGGGTGGCGAAGGCGGGGATCGAGCGGTCGAAGATCACGCCGAATCCTTCCGGATCAACCCGCCAGCCCATGATCGCCAGGGTGTCCGGCCAGGTGTGTTCCGCCGCCGCCTCCACGGTGCGCGGACCCGGCGCCCCGGCGCACACCACGCACGCCGCCGCTCCGTCGCCGAAGAGGGCGGTGGCCACGACATTGGCCGGGGTGAGCTGGTCATGGCGCGCGGCGAGGGTGCAAAGCTCGACGCACACCAAAAGCACCACCGATCCTGGCCGCGCCGCGGCCAGGCGCGCGGCGATGGAAAGGCCGGTTACCCCCCCCGCGCAGCCCAGGCCGAACACCGGCACCCGCGAGATGTCGGCCCGCAATCCCAGGCGGCCCATGGCCCGCGCCTCGAGACTGGGCGTGGCGATTCCGGTGGAGGAGACGGTCACCACCGTATCCACCTCCGCGGCGGTGAGCCCGGCGCGCGCCAGGGCCTTTTCGGCGGCGGCGACGAAGAGATCGGTGGCCCCGGCGACATAGGCCGCCGTGCGGTCCGGCCAGGTTTTCGGCTCGAAATACCACTCCATCGGCATCACCGCCTGACGGGTGCGGATGCCGGTGTTCTCGAAGATCGGAAACAGACGGTCGAAATCGCGAAAACGGTCGGCGAACACCCGCCGCGCGGCCTCGCCGACAGCGACCTGGTCCATGTCGTGCGGAGGCGAGGCGGTGGCGAGGGAGACGAGGGTGGCGGGCGGCGTCAAAACGGGCGGTTCCCTTGGGCGTGAAAGCGCGGATACGCCGTGCCGCGCGAAAGCTACTCCTTAGGGGCCGCGCCCGGCAAAGGTTCCCTGCGCCAGCCGCCTTTTCGCGGGGCGCCCACCTCACCGCGGGCCTTGGCCGCGATTTCCTTGAGCTTCATGCCCTGAAGCGCCGAGAGCGCCGCGCCGGCGGCGCCCTTTTCCGGGTCGCCGAACGCCCGGCCGTAGGTCTCGAGCCGTTCTTCCACCGAGCCGAGGAACTCGCCCTCCCATGGCGACAGATCGACGCCGGCGCGCATCGCGGCGCGCTTCGCCCGCCGAAGGGCGTTGAGGGCGGCCCGTTTGGCGGCCGCGCGACGGTCCGGAGGCGTTTTCCTCACAGACCTCCGATGGCCGAAATATAGAGGTCGATCAAGGCTTCCTCCTCCTGACGCTCGGCCGCGTCCTGTTTGCGCAGCCGCACGACCTTGCGGACGATCTTGGTGTCGAAGCCGTCGCCCTTGGCCTCGAGATAGACCTCCTTGAGATCGGTGGAGACGGCCTTCTTGTCCTCCTCCAGCCGCTCGATGCGCTCGATCAGGCTTTTGAGCTTGCCTTGGGCGGTGGTGTCGATGGTGTCGAGGTGGGGGGCGCCGTCGGCCATGGTGTTCTTCGCGTGCTCGCATTGAAAGGGGGGCGACCGCACGCTAACCGATCGGGCGGGTCCCCGTCCTGGCGCGCCCGGCCTTGTCCACAGGAGTCTTCGCCGTGACCCAGACCGTCACCCAATCCGAGGCCGAGGCCGCGGTTCGCGTGCTCATCCGCTGGGCCGGCGACGACCCCGAGCGCGAGGGCCTGGCCGAGACCCCCGCCCGCGTCGCCCGCTCCTACCGCGAGCTCTTCGCCGGCTATGATTCCAACCCGCTCGACTATCTGGAGCGGACGTTCGAGGAGGTCGGCGGTTACGACGAGCTGGTGGTCCTGCGCGATATCCCGGTGGTCAGCTTCTGCGAGCATCACATGCTGCCGGTGACCGGCCGCGCCCACGTCGGCTATCTGCCGACCAATCGGGTGGTGGGAATCTCGAAACTGGCCCGCGTGGTCCACGGCTTCGGCCGCCGGCTGCAGATCCAGGAAAAGCTCACCGCCGACATCGCCAAGGCGATCGACGCGGTGCTCCAGCCAAAGGGGGTGGGCGTCGTCATCGAGGCCGAACACAGCTGCATGACCCTGAGAGGCGTCAACACACCCGGTTCCAGCCTCACCACCAGCCACCTCACCGGCGTGATCCGCGACGACCACCGCACCCGCGAGGAGTTTCTCCGGCTGGCGAGGGGCTAGGCGCGCCCCGGGGACGGTTTTAGTTCATGTTCGCCGGAAGCGGCGCTCCGGCTCTCGCGACGGCGATGGCGATGATGCGATCCCAGCCGATCAGCGAGGTGAGGTGGGCGTAAATCTGCTGCAGCGCGCCATTGTCCAGCAGCTCCCTGATCTTGGCGTCCGGCAGGGCTTTCAGCCGCTCCTCGGACACGGCGAAATACTCCGCCACCGGCTGCGGGGTCCCGGCCGAGCCGTCGGGGTTGGTCGGGGTGTAGGTGGTCTTGCGGGTCTCCAGCAGGTCGAGTTCGGTCAGGAGGGCGACGAAGGATTCGGTCCGCCGCTGCTCGACCTCGAAATCGTTGCAAAACTGGATGCACCCCTTGGTGTAGTCGGTCGGCTGGCCGGCGGCGTCGAAGAAGGGCAGGTCCGGCAGGTCGCCCAGCATGGTCGCCGCCCGGTCGATGCACACCACCAGCTGCTCGTTGGGCGCGTCGTTGGCCAGCACGAAGGGGTAGCGGCGAATATAGGCCGGCACATAGACGCCCACCTGAAACGCGCCATCGGCGCCGATGAACATGTTCTCGTCGGCATTGATCCCCATCACCGCCAGCGGCTGGCGACGATCCCCGGCGAAGATGATCGGAAAGGAGATGCTGGCCACCCCGAACTCGGTGACGGTGAGCGGGGCGATCTGGCTCTTGGCGGCGAAGGCGAAGGGCCGGTCGACCCGGCGAAGGCCGAGTTTGGCGTGCGCCTCGATGCTGAGCGGTTCGGGCGCCGAATAAAACAGGACATGTCCGGAGATATCGCCGGTTTCGGTCTGGGTCGTGGCCATTTGGGGCGCCCGGGTCTTGAAAAAAAGGGGAAGGGCGCGCTTCTACCCGATCGTCCGGCGCCCGGCAATGCGGCGCGCCGGGCCGCCACCCACCGCCCGCGAGAGTTCAACGATGACCGATGCCGCCGACTACGCACCCCCCGCCGTGTGGGTCTGGAACAAGGACAACGGCGGCCGGTTCGCCGCCATCAACCGGCCCACCGCCGGGCCGACGCACGACAAGGACCTGCCCGTGGGACGCCACCCCTTGCAGCTCTATTCGCTCGCCACGCCCAACGGGGTGAAGGTCACCATCATGCTCGAAGAGCTCCTCGCCCTGGGTCACGCCGGCGCCGAATACGACGCGTGGCTGATCAACATCGGCGATGGCGACCAGTTCGGCAGCGGTTTCGTCGCCGCCAACCCCACTTCCAAGATCCCCGCTCTGGTCGACCGGAGCGGACCGGCGCCGGTCCGGGTCTTCGAGTCCGGAGCGATCCTCGTGCATCTGGCCGAGACATTCGGCGAATTCCTGCCGAGAGAGCCCGTGCCCCGCGCCGAGTGCCTGTCGTGGCTGTTCTGGCAGATGGGTGCCGCGCCCTATCTCGGCGGCGGCTTCGGCCACTTCTACGCCTACGCCCCGATGAAGATCGAATATGCCATCGACCGTTTCGCCATGGAGGTGAAGCGCCAGCTCGACGTCCTCGACCGGCGGCTGGCGGAGAGCCCGTTTCTCGCTGGGGCCGACTACACCATCGCCGACATGGCGGTGTGGCCTTGGTACGGGGCCTTGGCCAGGGGGCGGGTCTACGAGGCCGGCGAGTTCCTTCAGGTGCGGGACTACAAGCACCTGCAACGCTGGACCGAGATCATCGCCGCGCGGCCGGCGGTGAAGCGCGGGATCATGGTCAACCGGGCCACGGGAAACCCCGCCGGCCAGCTGCGCGAACGCCACGAGGCCGGCGACTTCGAGACCAGGACCCAGGACAAGCTCGAACCGGCGGGCGGGGAATAGTCTTGGACGCCACGGTCCGCCACGGCGGTTGCCGCTGCGAGCGGGTGCGGTTTTCGATTTCCGGGCCGCCCCTGATCACCATGGCATGCCATTGCACCGGCTGCCGGAAGATGACCGCCAGCGCCTTTGCCCTGAGTGTGCTCGTCCCCGCCGGGGCGTTCGCGGTCACCGCCGGGGAGCCGGTCGTCGGCGGCCTCCACGGCCCGACCCGCCATTTCTTCTGTCCATGGTGCATGAGCTGGATGTTCACGCGCTGGGAAGACGGCGAGGCTCTGGTCAACGTCCGCACGACCCTCCTCGACGACGTTGCCGGCCTCGACCCCTACTTGGAAACCATGACCGCCGAGAAACTCCCATGGGCGACCACCCCGGCGGTGGAAAGCTTCGAGGGCTTCCCGACGACGGGGGACTTCGGACGCCTGATCGCGGCGTATCGGGAGCGGCGATAAAGCGGGGCATGGACAGCGGGCGGCGATATGTTCCACAACGCCCTTCGCATCACAAACAGGGACAGCCCATGTTTTCGCACATCATGATCGGGACCAACGATCTCGACCGATCGAAGAAGTTCTACGACACCCTGCTGGGGACCCTCGGCGTGCCGCCGGGGCGGGTCGACGGCGAGCGGATTTTCTACATGACGCCCACGGGGATCTTCTCGGTCTCCAAGCCGATCGACGGCAAGGCGGCGACCAGCGCCAACGGCGGCACCATCGGTTTCGCCGCCAAGTCGTCGGCCGAGG
>JBDTKQ010000256.1:0-3783 GCA_039935235.1 Caulobacteraceae bacterium | reverse complement strand
GGTCGGCGCCCTGACGCTGGAGAGGCGCGGTGGACTCTTCGCCTCGCCGACGCTGAAGCGGCTGGGCGACGCCTCCTATTCCATCTACCTGGTCCACCTCCCCGCCGTCGCCCTCGTGGCCCACTTGGTAGGCGTTCGCCACCCGTGGCTGTTCGTCCCCGCCGCCCTCGCCGCCTCGATCGCCGGCGGCCTCGCCGCACACCGGACGGTGGAGCAACCGGCCACCGCGTGGATTCGGCGGCTCTCATCGAGGCGCCCTATCGCGTCCATGCGATCAATCGATTGGACGCCGCCCGCGACGAAGCCTAGGAACCATGGCTCCGGAACGCGCGAGCGATCCGCCACGACCCGAAATTCGACGCTCGAAAAGGGACCGCCCATGCCACTGCAAAACAGCAAGACCCTCGAAAACCTCAAGGAAGCCTTCGCCGGCGAGAGCCAAGCCAACCGCCGCTATCTCTATTTCGCGCAGAAGGCCGACGTCGAAGGCTATAACGACGTCGCCGCCGTTTTCCGCTCCACCGCCGAGGGCGAGACCGGCCACGCCCATGGGCACCTCGAGTTCATGGAAGGGGTGGGCGATCCGGCCACCGGCCTGCCCATCGGCGGCACCGACCTCAATCTGAAAGCCGCCATCGCCGGCGAGACCCACGAATACACCGACATGTATCCGGGGATGGCCCGCACCGCCCGCGACGAGGGCCACGACGAGATCGCCGACTGGTTCGAGACCCTGGCCAAGGCCGAGAAGTCCCACGCCGGCCGCTTCCAGCGCGCTCTGGACACCATGGACTGATCGGCCGCTTTCGGCCGCACCGATCATGGCCGACGCCAGCCCGCCTTCGGACGGCGCGCGCGAGGGCAGCCTCGACGCGCCGTTCCGCCACGCCCTCGCGTGGCGCGATCCAGACTTTACCGCCATGCCGCTGGTCGAGGCGGAGATGGAACGGGTGTTCGACATCTGTCACGGTTGCCGCCGTTGCTTCAACCTGTGCGACAGCTTCCCGCGCCTGTTCGACCTGATCGACAACGGGTCCACCGGCGAAGTCGACGGGGTGGCAAAGGCCGACTACGCCAAGGTCGCCGATGCCTGCACGTTTTGCGACATGTGCTTCATGACCAAATGCCCCTACGTGCCGCCGCATCCGTTCAACGTCGATTTTCCCCATGTGATGCTGCGCCACCGGGCGACGAAGCGGAAGGACGGCGCCGAATTCGTCCGCGAACAGTTGGGTGAGACCGACCGCAACGGCAAGCTCGCCAGCCCGGTGGCGGGCCTCGCCAACTGGGCGACGGACTTGAGGAACAAGCCGGTGCGCGCCGTCATGGAGGCGATGGTGGGCATCGACAAGACCGCCGTTCTTCCGCGCTACCACGCGAAGACGGCCACCGACCGGCTACGGGTCCCCACGCCCCCCGATCCCGCCGGACCCGCCTTCGGTCTGCGCAAGGCGGCGCTCTACGCTACCTGTTTCGTGGACTACAACGCCCCGGACACGGCGACCGCGGCCATGGCCGTCCTGGCGCGTCAGGGGGTGAAGACGCGCCTCGCCTACCCGGAGTGCTGCGGCATGCCCCAGCTTGAGGCCGGCGATCTGGCGGAGGTGGCCCGGCGGGCCGAGCGGGTGTCGGCCGAGCTCCTCCCGCTCGTCGACCAGGGCTTCGACATCGTCACCCTCACCGCAAGTTGTGGCCTGATGATGAAGTTCGAATGGCCGCTGATCCTGCCCGAAAACGAGGATGTCAGACGCCTGGCGGCGGCGACCCGCGACATCAGCCAATATGTCGTCGAGCTTTCGAAGGCCCATGGCCTGGCGCCCGGCCTCGCCGCGCCGACAGGCGGCGTCACCGTCCATCACGCCTGTCACGCGAGGGCCCAGAACATGGGCGCGGTCTCGGCCCAGATGCTGCGTCTGATTCCCGGGGCCAAGGTCGATCTGGTCGAACGCTGCTCGGGTCACGGGGGCACCTTCGGGGTGATGAAGGAGACCCACGCAATCGCCGTGAAGGTCGGCAAGGCCGCCGCGCGGCAGGTGGCGCAAAAGGCCAACGAAACCCTCTGTTCCGACTGTCCGCTCGCGTGCAAGCATCTGGGACAACTGGTCGGCGCGGACCTCGCCGAGGGCCAGGCGCCCCCCCGTCAGGCCCATCCCATCGAGGTTTTCGCCCGCGCCTACGGACTTTGAAGAAAAGGCGACCGACATGCCCGCTTCGCTGCGCCGGGTGACCGCGCAAGACATCGTTCCGGACGCCGACCATGCTCGCGAACGCAAGGTGCGCCGGGCGGCGCTCCTGCCGGTCAAGCGGCTGCGGCGGATCGCGCTGGGTCCGTGGTGCACCTTCTATTTCGAATCCTTCGAGACCATGCTGTTTCAAATTCAGGAGATGCTGCTCACCGAAAAGGGCGGCGCCGCGCAGCTCGCCGACGAGCTGGCGGCCTATAATCCGCTGATCCCACAAGGGCGCGAGTTGGTGGCCACGGTGATGTTCGAGATCGAGGACCCCGTCCGCCGCGCCGCCATCCTCGCGAGCCTCGGCGGGGTGGAGGATCGGTTCTTCATGACCGTCGGCGCGGCGCGGATCTCCGCAACTCCGGAGGGCGACATCGAACGCACCCGGGATGACGGCAAGACCTCCTCGGTCCACTTTCTGCGCTTCGCCTTTACCGACGCCGAGGCGGCCGCTTTCCGCGATCCCGGCGCGGCGGCGACGATCGGCTGCGATCACCCTCTCTATGGCCACATCGCCGCCCTCGCCGCCGACGCGCGCACCGAACTGGCGAGGGATCTGGCGTGATGTCGTGGAGCACGGACGTCCCGCCCGCTGCCGACAATTTGAAAAGTGCGGGCGCGACGCCCGCGCTCCGGCAAGAATGACCCTCCCCCCGCTCCCCATCCAACCCGCCGGAACCCCGTGGCCGACGGGCGACTGGCCGACCGGCGACCTGCCCGCCCGCGCGGCCGCTCGCGTGGGCGCCGCACTCGACCACGCCTTCGCCGCCGAACCGCCGGCGGAACTGGGCGAGACCCACGCGGTGGTCGTCGTCCATAAAGGTCGGCTGGTCGCCGAGCGATACGCCGAGGGATCGGGCCGGGACGCCACCCGCCACTCGTGGTCGATGGCCAAGAGCATCACCCACGCCCTCGCCGGTTTGGCGGCGAAGGACGGGCGGCTCGACATCGCCGCCCCGGCGAAGGTCCCCGAATGGGCCTCCGCGGGCGATCCCCGCGGCGCGATCACTCTCGATCAGCTTCTGCGCATGTCCAGTGGCCTGGCCTTCACCGAGGACTACGATCGGGACCATCCCTCGGACGTGATCGAGATGCTGTTCGGCGCGGGCAAGGGCGACGTGGCCGCCTTCGCCGCCGCCTTTCCCCTCGCCCACGATCCGGGAAGTTTTTTCGCCTACTCCAGCGGGACCACCAACATCGTCAGCCGGGCGATTTCCGGTGCGATCGGGGCGCGCGGACCGGCGTTCGAGGCGTTTATGCGCGCGCGCCTGTTCGCACCCCTCGGGATGAGGAGCCCGGCGCCCAAATTCGACGACGCCGGAACCTTCATCGGCTCCTCGTTCTGTTTTGCCACACCCCGGGATTTCGCCCGCTTCGGCCTGCTGTATCTGAGGGGGGGTGTGTGGGAGGGCGAGAGACTGCTGCCTGAGGGCTGGGTCGACTACGGCCGCACCCCCACATTCCAACAGCCGGGCGCCGAGGCGACCGGCCGCTACGGCGCCCACTGGTGGCTGGATCTCGCCGGTCCCGGCTCGTTCTCGGCCAACGGCTA
>JBDTKQ010000255.1:0-5107 GCA_039935235.1 Caulobacteraceae bacterium | reverse complement strand
CGCCGGCGCGCGTCCGGCCGGCCGGGCGCAGGCGCAGTCACACGGCCCCGCCGCCCGCAACAGCGAGGCGCAGACGTCGATCGCCCCGCCGCCGGAGCGCGCCGCGACCAGCGCGGAGGCCCCTCGCGCGCGCGGGGAACGCTGGCGCAAGAGGGCGAACAGGCCGCTCACGTGGGCGGCGGCGTAGGAGCTGCCATCGACGAGGAACCATCGGCCGCCAGGCTGGGTGGTGGGCAGGTCGCGCCCCGGGGCAGTGTATATGCCGGGCGGGATCGCTTCCAGCGACTCGGCGGCCACGGCCACCACCCCCGGGTGGGAGGCGGGAAAGCCGCCACCGGGCAGGCCCCGGTCCCAGGCGGCGACCACGGTCTCGCCGTGCGCGAGGGCGATATCCAGGAGCTTGCCGAGGACGGGATCGGGGGGACCGCTGAGGCTGAGGTTGATCACCTGGGCGTTGTGAAGAATGGCGAAATGGATCGCCTCGGCGAGCCCGAGGCTGTCGCACAGGGTGGCGGCCGAGCGGTCCTTTTCCGTTCGTTCCTGCCAGCAGGCGCGCAGCGCCATGAGGCGCGCGCGGGGGGCGACGCCGACGATGCCAACGCCGTTGTCGGCCTTGGCCGCGATGATTCCGGCCACACCGGTGCCGTGCCGCTCGGCCACCGCCGGGCGTTCGGGGAGGAAGTTCTCGCTGAGCGAAATCTGGCCGACAAGATCGGGGTGGCGCGCGTCGATCAAGCTGTCGACGACCGCGACGGTGACACCTCGTCCGGTGGAGATCTCGTGCAGATCGGCCAGA
Source organism: Caulobacteraceae bacterium (assembly GCA_039935235.1). Taxonomy (GTDB): domain Bacteria; phylum Pseudomonadota; class Alphaproteobacteria; order Caulobacterales; family Caulobacteraceae; genus Acaudatibacter. The sequence continues at coordinate 4,311 of JBDTKQ010000255.1, read as the reverse complement.
CGCCAGGCGCGCGCGGCCGGCTGGACGGGAAACAAGGGATCGTCATAGCGTGGCGGGCCGCCCTGGGCGCGGTAGATCCGCATCGGCTCGGACCATTCCACCCGGGGATCGAGCGAGAGGCGCGCGGCTACCGCCTCGGGCGTGGCGCCGTCTGGCACGGCCATGACGAAACAGTCCACGCCGAGCAGAGAGAGAGGCCAATCGGCGACCATGACCAGACCGTGCTCACGGGCCAGGCCGGAAGCCAGTCGTCGACGGGCGGCGCGCGCGGGGCTCTGGCCATAGCCGTCGCCGGCCGCCGCGCCGGGCCGATAGTGATCGGGAGTCAGGCGCAGGAAGACCAGCACCTCGCGGCTCGAATCCCGGACCGCCGGGGCGCTGTCGGCCGGCGCGGCGGCCAAGCCAGTTCCCGCGAGCCCCAGACAAACCGCGAGGGCGAGCCCCATTGCGTGAAAGCGGCCAGACATCAGCGTCCGTCGCCCGAATCGATCGGTTCGGCCAAGGCCACGGCCGCCTGCCCGCGAAGTCGCCCGAGCGCCGCGGCCCGTTCGCCGGCGGGAACCCGCAGCACCCAAGCGTCCGCCGCCGTCGGACCATCCACGACGCGGGCGTCCCCGGCCCGCAGCGCGGCGCGCAGATCCGCCTCGCGCGCCCGCGGACGGAAGATCACCACCACATTTCCGACCCCCGTTGCCCGCGCCGCGCCCAAGGCGTGGTAACGCGCCGGCGCGGCGGGGCGCCAGAGAGTCCCCGCCAACGCCATCAGGAGGAGACTGGCGGCGATGCTCAAGGCGGGGATCGTCCACCGCGCGCCGCGCCGCCTGGCAAACCCGACCGGCCGTGCGTCGAGCTTGCCCCGCATCCGCGCCCAGCCGAGGTCCGCCACCACCGGGAGGGCGGCGACCTCGACGGCCAATCGCCGTTCGATGTCCACGTCGGCCCGGCATTCGGCGCAGCCCGCCAAGTGCCCCTCGACCCGCGCCCGGTCCGCCCCGTCCAGCCGACCGCCGACATACCATGGCAGGAGCAGGCGGACTTCGCGGTGGTCGTCGCCGTGGAGTTCGACAATCCGTCCGGTCATTGCCGCCTCACAGCCAGTCCGCCAGCTCGCCCGCCAGCTTTCGTCTCAGATGCCTGCGGGCGTGGAACATGCGGGTCTTCACCGTATCCACCGGACAGGTCATGATCTGGGCGATCTCGCGGTAGCCGAGGTCGTGAAAATAGGTCAGATCGACCACCGCCCGGTGGTCCTCCGAAAGCTCGCCCATCGCCGCGAGCAACAGGCGCTGAACCTCGCTCTGGCCGAGCTGCTGTTCGGGACCCGCCTCGCCGCTCGGCCGGGCGTGGGCGTCCAGGTCCTCCACCGGCGGATCGTGACGGCGAAGGGCGTTGAGAGCCGTGCGGTAGGCGATGGCGAATACCCATGTCGACACCTTGCTCGTTCCGTTGAAGCTCGACGAGCGGTTCCAAACCACCATCATGGTGTCGTCGAGAGCCTCCTCCACCGCCTGGGCTCGGGAAAGCATGGTCGCCAGAAACCGCGTGAGCCTGGGGTGATACAGCCGATAGAGGTCCTCGAAAGCCCGGCGATCGCCGGCGGCGACAGCGCCGATCAAGCGCGCCTCCGCCTCGCCGTCCGGTCGTGCGACGGCGCGGCGCCCGCCAACGGCCGCGATGGGCCAACCCGGCATCCGCCCTCCTCGTGTCCCGCCCCGTAAGTGGCGCCCAAACGGCGAAAGGTTCAACCGGCCGGCGAATGCGAGGCGCGGCCGAATACTGCTAGGATGGTCGCCTCGATTCGCGAGGCGCGCGCATGTCCCTGGTCATGGTCGTCATCGGCCTGAACGCCCTTTTGACCGTCGGGTCGCTGGCGTTCGCCTGTCTGGCGTGGCGATCGGCGTCGCGCCGCCGCGCCGAGGCCGGCTCTCTGGCCGCCGAGATACGACCGCTGCGCGAGGACGCCGACCGGCAATCGGCGGCATTGCGCGAGGAGGTGCTCCGCCAATTCGCCACCCTCTCGACCATGGTCGGCGAGCGGCTGACTGAATTCTCCGGGGCGATCAAATCCAGTTCCGAAAACCTGTCGGACTCGCAGGGCAAGAAGCTTGGGGAAACCAACCTCGCCGTGGCCCAGTTGGCGGAGAAACTTGAAAAACAGCAGGTCGAGGGGCGCAACGCGATGACCGTCTCGCTGGACAAGATCCGCGAGTCCATCGCCGCGAGCCTCGAGACCCTGCGCAAGGAAAACGAGGCGAAGCTCGAGCAGATGCGCCTGACGGTGGACGAGAAACTTCAGGGAACCCTGGAAAAACGCCTTGGCGAATCCTTCAAGCTGGTCAGCGAGCGGCTGGAGACCGTGCACAAGGGGCTGGGCGAGATGCAGGCGCTCGCAATCGGTGTGGGCGATCTCAAGCGGGTGCTGACCAACGTCAAATCCCGCGGCGGCTGGGCGGAGGTCCAACTCGGCGGACTGCTGGACGACATGCTCACCCCCGAGCAGTTCGCCCGCAACGTCGCCATCCCCCATGGCTCGACGACCTTCGTCGAATACGCGGTCAAGCTTCCCGGCCACGACGCGGGAACGCCGTGCCTTGTGCCGATCGACGCGAAATTCCCCAACGAGGACTACGAGCGCCTGCTCGCCGCGCAGGAACTGGGCGACCCGGCGGCGGTCGAGACCGCGGCGATCATCCTCGAAAAGACCCTCCGGGGCGAAGCGCAACGCATTCAGAAATACATCCACCCGCCGGAGACGACCAATTTCGCGATCATGTATCTCCCGACCGAGGGCCTCTTCGCCGAAGCCATCCGCCGGCCGGGCCTGATGACCGAACTGCAGACGAAATGGCGTGTGAACCTCACCGGTCCCACCACCCTGGCGGCGGTGCTGTCGAGCCTTCGGATGGGCTTCACCACCCTCACCATCCAGAAACGGTCGAGCGAGGTGTGGAAGGTGCTCGGCGAGGCCAAGGCCGAGTTCGGACGGTATGGCGATGTATGGGACAAGGTCAGCAAGCAGCTGGACGCCGCGCAAAAGACGGTGGAGGCGACGCGGGTTCGGACGCGCGCGGTGGAGCGGAAACTGCGCGATGTTGAGGCGCCCGAGGGGTCGCCTCAACTGGTCAGCCTGGACGGCCGCATCCTGGGCGCTCCGGCGGACGACGACCCGGAGGCGCTGGAGGCGTCGGGGGCCTAGACCCTCCTTTCCGGAAAGAGACCGGCGCGGGTAGACCTACACCGTGCGTTTCGCCCGGTCCTGTTCGTTGGCCCCGCGGATCATGGCGCGGGCGTCTTCCCATTGTTTGTCGTCCCACGAACGCAGGGCCTGAAAACCGCCGCCACCGGCGTTCCACGCCCCGCCGTCGATGGCGATGGTCTGGCCATTGACGTATTCGGAGAGCGGGTGGAGCAGATAGACCGCCAGATTGGCCAGCTCGCGCATGTCGCCGACCCGGCCGAGGGGATTTCCGGGCGAGGCGCGCGAAGTCTCGGTGCTCTGCCCCGGGCTGAGCCGCGCCCACGCCCCCTCGGTGGGGAAGGGGCCAGGCGCGATGGCGTTGAAGCGGATGCCCTTGGGCCCCCATTCCACGGCCAGCGACTGGGTCATGACATTGAGCCCGGCCTTGGACATGGCCGAGGGCACGGTGAACGGGCCGCCGCTCCATACCCAGGTGGTCAGGATGGAGATCACCGACGCCTTCTTCTTTTCGGCGATCCACCGCTTGCCGCAGTCGAGGGTGACGAAAAACGAGCCGCGAAAGACGATATTGGCGATGGCGTCGAAGGCCCTGGGCGAGAGGTCCTCGGTGCGGCTGATGAAATTGCCCGCCGCGTTGTTGACCAGACCGGTGAGGGCGCCGCCCGCCCACACCTGGTCGAGCATGTCGTGGATGGCTTCGGGGACGCGGATGTCGCAGGCGATGCCGGTGACATTGCCGCCATGGGCGTCCATCAGCTTTTTGGCTGTCTCGTCCAGCACCCCGCCGCGGCGGCCACAGATATAGACCTCGGCGCCCAGCATCAGGCAGGCCTCGGCCATCTCCTTGCCCAGGCCTGTACCGCCGCCGGTGATCAGCACCCGCTGACCCTTCATCAGGCCCTTGCGGAACATCAGGTCGTCCATGGTGAAGCTCATCGCGGCGTCTCCCTCATCTCGCTGAGGGAATTCCGAGCCCCTGACGTGGGGTAGGTCAAGCCGTCTGTGAGCCCGCTCAGCCGGCCGCGCGGGCGATCAGCGCCATGGCCGCCGCTGGCGCACGGACCTTCCCCTCGTGGATGACGAAGGCATAGACGTCGCGCGGGGTCTCGGCC
>JBDTKQ010000254.1:0-6878 GCA_039935235.1 Caulobacteraceae bacterium | reverse complement strand
CCACCGACTGCTATCGCTCCGGGCGGTTCGACGAGGTTCTGCTCCGGGTCCTCGACCGGTTCGACGCCGTTCAGGCGATCATGCTGCCGACGTTGGGCGAGGCGCGGCGGGCGACGTATTCGCCGTTCCTCCCGATCAGCCCCACCTCGGGCCGGGTGCTCCAGACCCCCACCCTCGAGCGCTATCCGCGAAGGGGGACCATCGTCTTCGCCGACGAGGACGGAAAGCACGTCGAGACCCCGGTGACCCGGGGCCGGGTCAAGCTGCAATGGCGGCCCGACTGGGCGGCGCGGTGGACGGCGCTGGGGGTCGACTATGAGATGTCCGGCAAGGACCTGATCGATTCGGTGCGCATCTCCAGCAAGGTTTGCCGCGCCCTCGGCGGCGAGCCGCCCGAGACCTTCTCGTTCGAATTGTTCATGGACGAGGCCAACCAGAAGATCTCCAAGTCGAAGGGTAACGGCCTGAGCATGGAGGAGTGGCTGCGCTATGGCGCGCCCGAAAGCCTCGCCTACTACCTTTTTCAGTCGCCCAAGTCGGCCAAACGGCTCTATTTCGATGTCATCCCCAAGGCCACCGACGAATACCTCCAGCAGCTCGAGGCCTATAACCGGCCCGGAAACGCGGCCAACCCCCTGGACAATCCGGCGTGGAGCGTCCACGGCGGCGCGCCGCCCGCCGCCGGGTCGCCGGTCTCGTTCAGCCTGCTTCTGAACCTCGTCTCGGCCTCGAACGCCTCGGACAAGACGATCCTGTGGGGGTTCATCGCCCGCCACCTGCCCGGCGCCACGCCGGCGAGCGAGCCCCTCCTCGACCGGCTGGCCGACTACGCCATCCACTACTACGAGGACTTCGTCGCCCCGGCCAAGCGGTTCCGTCCGCCCGATGCGCGCGAGCGCGCCGCCTTCGCCGATCTCGCCGGCCGCCTCCGCGCCCTCCCCACCGGCCCCGCCGACGCCGAGGCGATCCAGAACGAGGCCTATGCCGCCGGCAAGGCCGCCGGGTTCGAGCCGCTGCGCGCCTGGTTCGGGGCCCTCTACGAGGTTTTGCTCGGCCAGCCGCAAGGTCCCCGTTTCGGCTCCTTCGCCGCCATCTACGGGCTGGACAACACCCTGGCCCTCATCGACCGCGCGCTGGCGGGCGAGGATCCCGGGGCTCCCAAGCGGGGCTCCGAAACCCTCGGGTGACGCGAGGGCTCCGCGGTGCTAGCTCTTTGGTCCGCGATTCACCAGGGACAGGCGCCTCGACGATGAGGAATCCGGCCCCGGTGGCGCAGGCGAAATCCGAACGAAAAGGGGTTCTTCGCGCCGCCCCGTGGCTCGCGGTTCTGGCCATGGGCGCCGCGTTCTGGGCGCGATGGAAACCCCCGCGCGCACCCGCCGCCCTCGCCGCCGCGCCCCCCTGCCGCACCCCCGCGGACTTCGACGCCGCCGAGCCGGGCCGCGGGCGCGGCGCCCGGGCTCCGTGGCAGATCCCCGGGCTCGGCTGGAAGGATATCCTCTGGCGCGCCTATCGCGGGGTGAGTCGCGACCGGCTGCCCGCCCTCGCCGGCGGCGTCACCTTTTATCTGTTGCTGGCCACCTTTCCGGCGATCGCCGCCTTTGTCTCGATCTATGGCATGTTCCTCGATGTCGACACCGTCGAGACCCAGCTTGGCCACATCGCCGCGGTGTTCCCTCGCGAGGTCGTCGGCCTGATCGGCGCGCAGATGATGAGGCTGGCCGGCCAGCACCCGACGACTCTCAGCGCCGCCTTCGCGGTCAGCACGCTCTTGTCCGTGTGGAGCGCCAATGCGGGAATGAAAGCCCTCTTCGACGGGCTGAACGTCGCCTACGACGAGCCGGAAAAGCGGCCCTATCTCCACCGCTCGCTGATTACCTACGCCGCCACCCTCGCGGGGGTGCTTTTCCTGGCGGTGGTGACCGCCCTGACCCTGGCGACGCCGATCGTCCTGCATGCGCTCGGCGTTCGGTCGCTGCATCTGGCGTGGACGCCGCTTCGCTGGGTGCTGGTCTATCTGACCGCCGCGGGCGCCTTCACCATGGTCTATCGCCACGGACCCAGCCGCTCGCCCGCCCGCTGGCGATGGGTGTTCTGCGGCGGCGCCGCCTCCGCCTTGTTCTGGATGCTGGGCTCCCTAGGTTTTTCATGGTATATCAATAACTTCACCCACTTCGGGGTGACCTATGGCTCATTGGGCGCGATGATCGGTTTCATGCTCTGGATCTGGTTTTCGATGATGGTGGTCCTGGTCGGGGCCGAGCTCAACGCCGAGATCGAACACCAGACCGCATGCGACACCACCACCGGCGAGCCTCTCCCCATCGGCCGGCGGGGCGCGGCGATGGCCGACACCGTCGGGGCGGCCTTCACCGTCTCGCCGAGAGAAGCGCGCCACTATGTTCGCGATTTTCTGGGCCGGCAGGTGGCCGCGGTCGTGCGGTTCCTGCGCGGGCTGGCGAGGGTTTAGGGGCCAACCTTGCGCAGCGCCTCGTCGATGCGCGACCGCCAACCGTCATGGACGCGGCGGCTCGCCGGCGCTCACCCGAAACTCTCCTCCAGACTCGCCAGCCGCGCCGCCTGATCCTCGGCGATGAGGGGGCCGATCACCTCGTCCAGCGCTTCGCCCTCGATCACCTTGGGCAGGTTGTAGAGGGTGAGGGCGATACGATGGTCGGTGACCCGGCCCTGGGGGAAGTTATAGGTGCGGATGCGCTCGGAGCGGTCGCCCGAGCCCACCTGGCTCTTGCGGGCGGAGGAGCGCTCGGCGTCGAGGGCCTCGCGTTTCTGGTCGTGGAGACGGGCTTTCAGCACCTTCATCGCCCGGGCCCGATTCTGATGCTGGGATTTCTCCGAGGAGGTGACCACGATCCCGCTGGGCAGGTGAGTGATGCGCACCGCCGAATCGGTCTTGTTGACATGCTGGCCGCCGGCGCCGCTGGAGCGATAGGTGTCGATGCGCAGGTCGCCGTCGCGGATCTCGATATCGACGTCCTCCACCTCGGGAAGGACCGCGACGGTGGCCGCGGAGGTGTGGATGCGGCCTTGAGTCTCGGTGTCGGGCACTCGCTGCACGCGGTGGACGCCGCTCTCGAATTTGAGCCGGCCGAACACCCCCTCGCCGCCGATCGAGGCGATGATTTCCTTGTAGCCGCCGGCGTCGCCCTCCGAGACGCTCTCGACCTCGATCGTCCAGCCGCGCGAGGCGGCGTAGCGCTGGTACATGCGGAAGAGATCGCCGGCGAACAGGGCCACCTCGTCGCCGCCGGTCCCGGCGCGCACCTCGAGGATGGCCGAGGCGTTCTCGTCGGCGTCGCGCGGGGCGAGAAGGAGGGCCAGCTCGCGCTCGATTTGCGGCAGCGCCGCGTCGAGGGTGGCGATCTCCTCGCGGGCGAGGGCGGCCATTTCCGCGTCCGGCGCGGCGGCCATCGCCTCCAACTCCACCCGCTCGGTCCGCGCCCTGGCCAGCCTTTGCGCGAATTCGGCCACTGGGCGAAGCTCCGCGTATTCGCGGCCGAGGCGGACGATCTCGGCCCCGTCGCCGGCCATGCCCATGCGCGCCTCCACCGCCGCGAAACGGTCGAGCACCTGGTCGAGGCGGGCCTGGGGAAGACGCACGGCGGGGAACGATCCGGTTGAGAGAGCGCCCATCTAGCGCGCCAGTCATCAATTCGCCATTGGCTGACGCTAGGTTCGCGGGCCTATATCTCCGCTGAAACCAAGCCCAGACCGCCGAAGGATCCGCCATGGCCCACGCCTATATCGTCGCCGCCGCCCGCACCGCCGGAGGCCGCAAGGGAGGCAAGCTCGCCGGGTGGCATCCCGCAGACCTCGCCGGGACGGTGCTCGACAGCCTGCTCGACCGCACCGGCGCCGATCCTGCCCTCGTCGAGGACGTGATCATGGGCTGCGTCATGCAGGTGGGCGAGCAGTCGACCAATATAGCCCGCAACGCCGTCCTTGCCTCGCGCCTGCCCGAAAGCGTGCCGGCGACCAGCATCGACCGTCAGTGCGGCTCCTCGCAGCAGGCCCTCCACTTCGCCGCCCAAGCGGTGATGAGCGGGACGCAGGACATCGTCATCGCCGCCGGAGTCGAGAGCATGACCCGCGTTCCCATGGGCCTGTCGGTCGTGCTTCCGGCCCAGAACGGCTACGGCGTGCCCAAGAGTCCCGGGATGGAGGCGCGGTATCCGAACATCCAGTTCAGCCAGTTCATGGGCGCCGAGATGATGGCCGAGAAATACGGTCTCTCCAAAGACCAGCTCGACGAATTCGGCTACCGCAGCCACCAGCGGGCGATCGCCGCGACTCAAGCCGGGGCGTTCCGCGACGAGATCGTCGGCGTGGAAATCAAGGACGCCGAAGGCAACGTCTCGCAGCACACGGTGGACGAGGGCATCCGCTTCGAGGCCAGCCTCGAGGGCATCCGCGGCGTGAAGCTGTTGCGCGAGGGCGGCAGGCTCACCGCCGCCACCTCCAGCCAGATCTGCGACGGGGCCTCGGGGGTGATGATCGTCAGCGAGGCGGGGCTGAAAACCCTCGGCGTCGAGCCCATGGCCCGCATCCACCATCTGACGGTTGTCGGCGGCGATCCGGTGATCATGCTTGAGGCGCCTTTGCCGGGCACCAAGAGGGCCTTGGCCAAGGCCGGAATGTCGATTGACGACATCGATATCTACGAGGTCAACGAGGCCTTCGCCTCGGTGCCGGTGGCCTGGCTTCAGGAGATCGGCGCCGATCCGGACAAGATCAACGTCAACGGCGGCGCCATCGCCCTGGGCCATCCCCTCGGCGCATCGGGAACCAAGCTGATGACCACGCTCGTCCACGCCCTGAAGGCCCGCGGCAAAAAATGGGGCCTGCAGACCATGTGCGAGGGCGGCGGCCTCGCCAATGTGACGATCGTCGAGCGGCTGTAGAAAACTGACTCCCTCCCGTCTATGGGGAGGGCGAGGCCGCGAAGCGGCCCCGCGTGGGGAAGGGCGAAATATCCGAAGCGCCGGGACGGTTTCCCCCTTCCCCACCCGGCGCTTCGCGCCACCCTCCCCATAAAGGGGAGGGAGGAAGTCGAAACCTCCCATGCCCTTCGTCGCCACCGTGCTCACCATGTTCCCCGAGGCCTTTCCCGGGTCCCTCGGCGTCTCGCTGATCGGGTCGGCGTCGCGGGAGCGGGCGGCGTGGGGGTTGGAGACGGTGGACATCCGCGCCTTTTCCACCGATAAGCGCGGCTTCCTGGACGACACCCCCGCCGGGGGCGGTCCAGGACAGGTGATGCGGGCGGACACGATCGCCGCGGCGCTCGACAGCGTCGATGTGGCCGGCCGGTCGCTCTTGTATATGAGCGCCCGGGGCCGACCCCTCACCCAGGCGCGGGTTGCGCGATGGGCGGCGGGACCGGGTCTCGTCATCCTGTGCGGCCGGTTCGAGGGGGTGGACCAGCGGGTGATCGACTCCCGCCGGTTCGAGGAGGTTTCCGTGGGAGACGCGGTACTCGCCGGCGGCGAGGCGGCGGCCATGGTGACGATCGAGGCGTGCGTTCGTCTCCTGCCCGGGGTTCTGGGCACGGCGGCGAGTCTCGCCGAGGAGAGTTTCGACGGGGGTCTTCTCGAGCACCCCCAGTACACCCGGCCCCGATCGTTCGAGGGGGCGGCCATCCCCGAGGTTCTGCTCTCCGGCCACCATGGCGAGGTGGCGCGGTGGCGGCAGGCGCAGCGGGAAGCGACCACGCGGGAGCGGCGACCGGATTTGTGGGCGGCGCATCTCGCCAATCAACAGGCAAAGGGCGACAAAGCCCGGTAATCTTGAAGGAATTTCTCAGATGAACGTGATTCAGGAACTCGAGAAGGAAGAGGCCGCGCGTCTCACCGCCGCCCGCAAGATTCCCAGCTTTCAGCCGGGCGATACGGTGCGGGTCAACGTGCGGATCAAGGAAGGCGAGCGCGAGCGTGTCCAGGCTTATGAGGGCGTGTGCATCGCCAGGTCCGGCGGCGGCTTGCAGGAAAGCTTCACCGTGCGGAAGATCAGCTTCGGCGAGGGCGTCGAGCGGGTGTTCCCGGTGATGTCGCCGATGATCGAATCCATCGAGGTCAAGCGCCGGGGGGCGGTGCGCCGGGCCAAGCTCTATTATCTGCGCGATCGCCGCGGCAAGTCGGCGCGGATCGCCGAACGCGCGGCGGGCAGCGGGGCGCGGGAAGACGCCGAGCCGGACGCCGAAGGCTAGAGGCTCAGGGGCTCGCCGGGCGGTCGCCGCCACCGGTGGCGGCCTCGACGGCCACGAACGACGCGATCCACGCCAGAAACACGCCCGCCCCGGAGGTGAGAGGCGGGGTGTTCGCGACCGCGCAGGCGCGGTCGCAGCGGCGGATGAACTGGTCGTAGGTCTCCTCGCCCGCGGTGTTCGACAGCAGCATGGCCTGCCAACGAGCGTCGCACGAGCGGCGGCCGCGACCTTCATGGAGGCTTTGGCCGTCTGGGGCGTCGCGCGGGAGACAGCGGACGAGGCAGCGATCGAGGAACCGGCTGTAGGTCTCCGTCGACGCCGCTCCAGCGCTGTTCATCTGGCGCCAGCGGGCGTCGCAATATCGCCTGGTTCCGGGGCTCGCGCCCTGGGCGAGGGCCGGGGCGGCGATCAGGATCGAAAATCCGGCGAGAACCGCCGCCTTCAGCATCGCCATGGTCGATCACAGCTCCCGCCCGCGTCCATCGGAGCGCCCCAAGATCAATACCGCCGAAGCGGCGCCGGAGCAATGAAGTGTCCGGGCTCAGGACATATGAGACGGCGGTGTTTCCGCGGCTTGGCGTTGAGCGAGATAGTTGGCGGGGGTCATTCCGCCAAGGGCGCCGTGTGGTCGATGGTGATTGTAGAGGTGCTGGAAGCT
>JBDTKQ010000253.1:0-3319 GCA_039935235.1 Caulobacteraceae bacterium | reverse complement strand
GGTAGAGGTTGACCGGCGCATCCAGCCGCATATGGCCGCGCTCCACCTCCTTGAGCACGAGGATCCAGGTGAAGACCTCCGACATCGAGCCCAGGCGAAACAGGGTCTTGTCGGGATCCACGGGTCGCCACGGTCGAAGGGCGGCGAAGCCATAGCCTTTCTTCATCACCACCTGGCCGTCCTGAACGATGGACACCGTCACCCCGGCGATGTGGTCGTCGGTCATTGCCTGGCTGACAACACCGTCGACGAAGGTCTCGAGTTCGAGGGGCGGGATCGGCCGATCGGGGGGCAGGCGGTCGGCGGTCGCGGCGGCGGCGAATATGGTCGGCGCGGTCGCCGGAGGCCCCGCGTCGGCCGCCCCGAACGCCAAGGCGCCAAGCAGCGTGACGATGCTCGCGATCCGCGCCGCTCTCATGTCCATCGCCCCGTACGCCACCGCTTGCCGGGGAGTCCTACGGCTTTGCCGGGAACGCCGCCAGTCGCGGCGCGGCGAAGGCGGGGGAAGTCGCGCGGAAAGCCGCCCCGACAAAAAGCTGTGGTTGCGACCGCGGGCGCGCCCCGACGTCATCCTCATGCCGGGCCACGCACCGGCGCACCCGCGGCGCCAGGTCGATCAGGTCTCGCGCGAATGGGAACGAAGCAAGAACACAGGCGTCGAAGAACGGGTATTTGTCGCTCTCGCCGCAGCCGAAGGAGGAGCGGTCAGATCGGGCGGCGGTGAACACCATCCGGTTCGGTCCCGCCAGCGCCGGAACGAACACGCCGGAAAAGCAGGCCGAGACGATCACCGCCGTCGGCCGCGCGCCGCAGGCCGCCCCGACCGCGTCGGCGAGGGCGCGTGGGGAAACGAGGCGACCATCCATCACCACCCCCTCTGGCGCCCCGTGCGAGGTGATATAGACAAGGCAACCACCGGTCGCGGCGCGGGCGAGGCTCGTCAGGCGCGCGGCGATGGGCGCCAGATCGGCGTTTCCCGGGTGGGCCGCCCGGTAGCGTTCCGGGCGGGTGGAGAACTGGGCGATATGGGCGGGGGCGAATCCGCCCCGCGCGAGCGCGCCGGTGACGTCGCGCCGGGCGTTGTCGAAGGTTTCGGTCATCGATTCGGTGTGGGCCGCGTGGTCGTCGCCGGCGACCACCACGGCCGCCCAATCGGAGAAGGGAGCGGGCGTCGGGGCGCCCCGTGCCGCCAGCGGCCCCGCCAAAACCGCCGCGAGGGCGAGCCACGCCCTCACTTGTATCTGGCGAACGGCGTGGGGACCGCCGTTCCGGTGGCCTTTGCGAGAAGGCGATCGTCCGCGTCGTAGAGCTCGCCCTCGGTGAAGGCGATGGTCTTGCCCCAGCGCACCACGGTCCCGACGCCGCGCAAACGCCCGGGCATGGCGGGACGGAAGAAGCTGGTCTTCATTTCCACCGTGGGCGCGACGCTCACCATTCCCGAGGCGATCATGCACGCCACCGACATGCACTCGTCGAGCATGGCGCAAAGGTAGCCGCCCTGAATCTGCTTCATCGGATTGGCCAGAAGCTCGGCCCTGGCGTCGAACTCCACCTCGACCCGGCGCTCCGCCTGGCTGACGGCCGTGACGCGAAAACCCAAGGTGCGCGATCCGCTCGGCTGATTGCGGCTGCGTTGAAAACGCGCGAGGATCGCCTCGTCGGTCAGGGGTTCGCTCGTGGCCGCGGGCGGCGGGGGTGAGGTTTCGCTCACGGAGAGGCTATTTCTTCCGGAACTGGTCGAGGGAGACGATTTTCGGTGCGTCCTCCGCCGGAGGCTCGTCCGCCGTCGCGGCGGTGGCGGGCGCCTCGGGGGGGGCGGAGGTCGCGAACTGCAACAGATATTGCACGCTCGGATCGTAGAACCGGCTGATCGCCGTATAGGGAATGGAGAGGCTCTTGGGCTGGCCGCCGAACTGGAGGGTGACCGAAAATCCGGTCTCGCCCGGATTCAGATCCCAATACTGGTTCTGAAGGACGATGGTCATCTCCTCGGGATAGCGGCCGAGAAGGTCGTCGGGGCCGGTCACCCCGGGCGCGCCGGTGCGGAAGCTGATGTAGAAGTGATGCTCTCCCGGCAGTCCCCGCGGGCTCGCGGCGCGTTGCAACGCCGCGCGCACCACGGCGCGCATCGCATCCTGTTGAAGGGCTTCATAGCCCATCAGATCTTGCGGTTTCTCGTCCTTGGCCATGCGCGCGAGCCTAGCGGGCGGGGTGGGCGGCGCAAGGGCGAAGGGCGATCTTTAGGCGTCGCGCGAAAGGAAACGCCGCCGGCCTCGCGGCCGGCGGCGTTGAACCTTTGAAAAAGAGAGAACTCTACGCCGCGAGGGCCGCCTTGGACTGGCGGCGAAGGCCGAAGCCGACCGCGCCGACGCCGAGCAGCATCAGGGCCCAGCTGGCCGGTTCCGGAACGCCGGGGTTGGCGCTGCCAAGGGTGATGTCGTCGAAGGCGATCTGGTTCGCCGTGCCGCCGAAATCGACCGACATGGCCGTGCCGGCAAAGCTGACACCGGCCTTGAAGTACGGGCAGAAGGGCTGGCCGCCGCATCCGGGATCGCCCGCGGTGGGGGTGACCGGCAGGTTGAGGCTCGCCAGAAGCGTGCCGGTGCCGTCGAGGCCGCTCCACACGTTGACCACGCCTGGTACGTTCACCGACGAGTAGAAGAAGGAAAACCCGGTGTTGAAGCCGGCGGCGACGTCCATGGTGTCGGCGCCGCCGCTGAGGAAGAAGATCACGTTCGGAGCCGAGGGCGCCAGGGCGCTGTTGGTGTTGGCGCAGGCGAAAGGATGGACACAGCCGGTGATGGTGTTGGCGGAGAAGACGATTCCGTCGTTGGGTCCGGGACCCGTTCCCAAGCTGCCCAGGCCGCCGTTATAGTAATTCAGCGGTCCTTCGTTCGACCCGCCGTTCAATTGGTCGAAGCCGAGAACGACGACGGCGGCGGAGGCTTGGGCCGCCGCGCCGAGAGCGAGAGCGGCCGCGCCGCCCGCGATAAGGTGTTTGATTTGCATGATATTTCCCTATGCCCAACTGAGCGGCGGCGAGCGGAAGGCCCGCCAGTGTCCCAGATCCAGACGGATCTTTTCACAACCACGCCACCCGGTCAACGGTTTTTAGCCATATTCCGCCGATTTCAAGAGCCGCCATGGGCGATGGCGCGGCGGTCTCGCAATCCCCAGGAAAAGACCCTCACGGCCCGAAGTCCCGGGACGTGCGACGCGTGGTCGGGGCAGTATCGACGCTCGCGCCGCAGGCTGCGGAGGAAAAGAGGGAGACAATGGCCGGGGCCGCCGGGACAAAGGAAAACGCCGCCGGCATTGC
>JBDTKQ010000252.1:0-4889 GCA_039935235.1 Caulobacteraceae bacterium | reverse complement strand
CGCTTTCGTCGCGGCCAACCCCCATACCGCCCACGGCGGCTGACCGCGGGCATTCCTCTGTCCCAGTTTTCCGACATCAAGCGGGTGACCGCCGACCCCGGCGCCGTGCAACTCAGCGGCGCGCCCGAGGGGTTCGACGCCTTGGCGATGGGCGACATCGCCCGCGCCCGGGGGGGAGTCACCGTGTTCGTCGCCCGTGACGCCTCACGCGCCTCGGCCTTCGTCGAGGCCATGACCTTTTTCGCTCCGGAAATCGAAACCCTCGTGTTTCCGGCGTGGGACTGTCTTCCCTACGATCGGGTGGGACCGTCGGGCGGGGTGTCGGCCCAGCGCATGGCCATTCTCACGCGGCTGGCGCGAGGGATGGACGCGAAAAAGGCCCGCCTGCTGGTGACCACGGCGCCGGCCCTCTTGCAAAGGGTTCCGCCGCGCGAGGTCGTCGGGCGCGCCGGCTACGCCGCCACCGTCGGGGCGAGTGTCGATATCGCCGACATGGAGCGCTATTTCGCAATCAACGGCTATCATCGCGCCTCCACCGTGTCCGAACGCGGCGAATTCGCCGTGCGCGGTGGAGTGATCGACGTCTTTCCTCCCGCCGCCGAAGAGCCGGTGCGGCTGGATCTCTTCGGCGACACCCTCGACTCGATCCGCGCCTTCGACCGGGAGACGCAACGCTCCACGCGCCAGCTCACGGCGGTGGACCTCCTTCCGGTGAGCGAGGCCCTGCTCGACGACGGCACGATCGCCCGCTTCCGCATGGGCTACCTGGCCGCCTTCGGCGCCGCCGGCGACGATCCGCTCTACGCCGCGGTCAGCGAGGGCGCCCGGCGGGCGGGCATGGAGCACTGGCTGCCGCTGCTCTACGAGCGTACCGAAACCCTGTTCGATTTTCTGCCGCCCGGCGCCCTCATCGGCGTCGACCACCTCGTTCGCTCCGCCCGCGACGAGCGGCTGGCCATGATCGAGGACGCCTTCGAGGCGCGCGAGCAGGCCGAGCGCAAGACGCACTACCGCGCCCTGCCGCCGGCTTCCCTCTATCTGACGGCCGACGAATGGGAGGCGCGGATCGCCACCCACCCCAGTCGCCAGTTCACCCCCTTTCAACCGGAAGAGGGCGGGGCCGCCGTCGACATGGGGGCGAAGCTCGGTCGTTCCTTCGCCGAAGAACGGGCGCGGGACAGCGTCAACCTTTTCGAGGCGGCGTCCGGCCACGCCCGCCGGCTCGCCGCCGCCGGCAAGCGCGTGCTGTTCGCCTCATGGTCGGAGGGCGCCTCGGAGCGTCTGGGCGGCATGCTCGCCGATCATGGGCTGAAGGGCATTCCGCTGGCGCCGTATTGGCAGGCGGCCAAGGCGGCCCACCCGAAGACGCCCCAGAGGGTGGTGCTGCCCCTCGACGCCGGATTCGAGACGGCCGACCTGGCTGTGATCTCCGAGACCGATATCCTGGGCGACCGCCTCGCCCGGCCGAGGCGGCGGCGGCGGGCGGCCAATTTCCTGGCGGAGGCGACGGCGCTTTCGCCCGGAGATCTGGTGGTCCACATCGACCACGGCATCGGTCGCTACGAGGGGTTGAAGACGCTGGACGTGATGGAGGCGCCGCACGACTGTCTCGAAATCCACTACGCCGCCGAGGCCAAGCTCTATCTTCCGGTGGAGAACATCGATCTTCTGACCCGCTACGGGTCCGAGGCCGAGGGGGTGCAACTCGATCGTCTCGGTGGGGCGGCGTGGCAGGCGCGCAAGTCGAGGGCCAGGGAACGCCTGCGGGAGATGGCCGCCGGGCTGATCGCCATCGCCGCGGCGCGGGCGACCAACCATGTCGAGGAGGTCGATCCCCCCCACGGCCTGTTCGACGAATTCTGCGCCCGTTTCCCCTATGAGGAGACCGACGACCAGCTGAACGCCATCGCCGATGTCCTCGCCGACCTGGCTTCGGGCCGGCCGATGGATCGGCTGATCTGTGGCGACGTCGGCTTTGGCAAGACCGAGGTGGCCTTGCGCGCCGCTTTCGTCATGGCCATGAGCGGCCGGCAGGTGGCTCTGATCTGTCCGACCACGCTCCTCGCGCGGCAGCACTACACCACCTTCCGCGACCGGTTTCAGGGCTGGCCGGTGAAGGTGCGGCGGCTTTCGCGAATGGCCCCGGCGGCCGAGGCGGCCGAGACCCGCAAGGGTCTGGCGGCCGGCGAGGTGGAAATCGTCATCGGCACCCATGCGGTGCTTTCCAAACAGGTGAAGTTCAGGGACCTCGGCCTGGTCGTCGTCGACGAGGAGCAACATTTCGGGGTCAAGCACAAGGAATCGCTCAAGGCCTTGCGGGCGGAGGTCCATGTGATGACCCTCACCGCCACGCCGATCCCCCGTACGCTGCAGATGGCGCTGTCCGGCATCCGCGAGATGTCGATCATCGCCACCCCGCCGGTCGACCGCCTGGCGGTGCGCACCTATGTGACGCCGTGGGATCCGGTGTCGATCCGCGAGGCGCTTCTCCGCGAGAAATACCGGGGCGGCCAGACCTACTATGTCACCCCGCGCGTGCGCGATCTCCCGGAGCTCGAGGCCTTCCTTCGCGAGCAGGTGCCGGAGGTGAAGGTGGCGGTCGGTCACGGCCAACTCACGCCCACTCAGCTCGAGGACGTCATGGAGGCCTTCTACGACGGGCGCTATGATGTGCTCCTGTCCACCACGATCGTCGAATCCGGGTTGGACATCCCCGCCGCCAACACCCTCATCGTCAATCGGGCCGACATGCTCGGCCTCTCGCAACTCTACCAACTGCGCGGCCGCGTCGGCCGGGCCAAGGCGCGCGCCTACGCCTATCTGACCACGCCCTTCGAAAGGCCGATCACGGCCGCCGCGGAAAAGCGCCTGCGCGTCCTGCAGTCCCTCGACAGCCTTGGAGCCGGTTTCCAGTTGGCCAGCCACGATCTCGATATTCGAGGCGGCGGAAACCTGCTCGGCGATCAGCAATCGGGGCATATCCGCGAAATCGGCGTCGAACTTTATCAGCAGATGCTCGAGGACGCCGTCGCCGAGCTGCGCGCCAGGGGGGGCGCGGAGGACCTTTCCCTCGACCGGGGGTGGTCGCCGCAGATCAACACCGGCGCCGCCGTCCTGATCCCGGAAGCCTATGTCCCTGACCTGAACGTGCGCCTCGCGCTGTACCGACGGCTCTCGGACGCCGAGCGCGTCGACGACCGGGAAGCCTTGGCCGCCGAACTCATCGACCGCTTCGGGCCGCTTCCGCCGGAAGCCGACCAGCTGCTCAAGGTGGTGGCGATCAAGGGGCTGTGCCGCGAGGCGAACGTGGCCAAGATCGATGTCGGGCCAAAGGGGGCGGTGGTCAGCTTCCGTGGCGACCATTTCGCCAATCCCGCGGGTCTGGTCCAGTTCGTCCAGAAAAACCCCGCCGGCTGGCGTCTTCGCCCGGACCAGAAGGTGGTGATCAAGGGCGAATGGGCCACGCCCGTGCAAAGGCTTGGGGCCGCCGAGCGGGTGCTCAGGCAATTGGCTTCCCTCGCCGGGGCGGCGTGAGCCGCTTGCCTTCCCGAACGGCGCCGGGCGAATGGTTCTGACCAATGGCGGAAGGAATGCTCGGATGGGCAAGGGACCACTCTCGGGACTGAGGGTTTTGGAGTTCGCGGGGATCGGGCCGGGCCCGTTCTGCGGCATGCTGCTCGCCGATCTTGGGGCCGATGTCGTGAGGATCGACCGCAAGGGGAGCGGCCGGGGGGGCTCGCCGGCCGACGTCACCGCCCGCGGTCGCCGCTCGGTGGCCATGGATCTGAAATCTCCGGCGGCGGTGGAGGCCTGCCTCAGGCTCGCCTCCCGCGCCGACGCTCTCTTCGAGGGGTTTCGGCCCGGGGTGATGGAGCGGCTCGGTCTGGGTCCGGACGTGGCCCTCGAGCGCAATCCCAAGCTGGTCTACGGGCGGATGACCGGCTGGGGACAGACGGGTCCCTACGCTCACGCCGCCGGTCACGACATGAACTACATCGCCATCAGCGGGGCCCTCGACGCCATCGGAACGAGCGACAAGCCCATTCCGCCACTCAATCTGGTGGGCGATTTCGGGGGCGGCGCCCTCTATCTCGCCTTCGGCCTCCTCGCCGGGGTGATCCACGCCAGGGCGACGGGCGAGGGGCAGGTGATCGATTGCGCCATGAGCGACGGCGCCGCTTCATTGATGGCCATGTTCTACGGCATGAAGGCCTCGGGCATGTGGATCGAGGGCCGTCGATTAAACCTCCTCGACGGCGGCGCGCACTTTTACGACACCTACCGATGCGCCGACGGCAAGTGGATCTCGATCGCTTCGATCGAGCCGCAGTTCTACGCTCTTTTGTTAGAGAAAACCGGTGCTTCCGAGCCTGACTTCAAGCAACAGATGAGCCGGGGCGACTGGCCGGCCCTGCGCGAACGCCTCGCCGGATTGATCGGCGCCAAGAGCCAGGCCGAATGGTGCTCGATCATGGAGGGGACCGATGTCTGCTTCGCCCCCGTGCTGACCATGGACGAGGCCCCCCGTCACGCCCACAACGCGGCCCGGCAAACCTTCGTCGAGGTCGCCGGCGTCACTCAACCGGCCCCCGCTCCGCGGTTTTCCGCCACCCCCGGGGAGATCGCCGGTCCGCCGCCGGTCATCGGGGCGAACAGCGCCGACGCCCTCGGCGACTGGGGTTTCTCGGGGGAGGAGATCGACGCGCTGAAGACGGCGGGCGTCGTGTAGCTTCTCCCGATTCCATTCATTCCCGGTTCAGGGGCCGCCCTCCATACCGGCGCCCATCGGGTTCACGCGCGCTTCCCCGTCCCTCGTGTAGCGTGAAGTCGATCAGGACGAGCGATGTATCGATCATCCTGGCGGCGCGCCGTTCCCCCCAACGGCGCGC
>JBDTKQ010000251.1:0-7978 GCA_039935235.1 Caulobacteraceae bacterium | reverse complement strand
ATTCTTCGCGAAATAAGACCCCCCGACCATGTCGAGGATGACGTCGGCGCCGCCCGCCGCCCTGGCCGCGGCCTCGAAATCCTCGGCGCTCGCATCGACGGCGACGTCCGCGCCGAGCGCCAGGGCCTGGGCCGCCTTGTCGGCGCCGCGGCCGGTGGCGATCACCTTGGCGCCGGCCGCCCTGGCCATCTGGATCGCCGTCGAGCCGATGCCGGAGGTGGCGCCATGGATCAGCAGAGTCTCGCCGGCCTTCAGCCCGCCGTGTTCGAAGACATTGGCGAAGACGGTGAACACGGTTTCCGGCAGGGCCGCGGCGTGGACGAAATCGAGGCCGGCGGGAATGGGCAGGGCGTGGCGCGGATCGCACACGGCGAACTGGGCGTAGCCGCCGCCGCCCAGAAGGGCGCAGACCCGGTCGCCGGCCCGCCATCGGCCGGCGCCGTGCGCCACGACCCCGGCGACCTCGAGGCCCATGGTCGCCGGCGCCCCCGGCGGCGGGGGATAGAGGCCGTTGCGCTGAATGATGTCGGGACGGTTGACCCCCGCCGCCCTGACCTCGATGAGGATTTGACCCGGGCCGGGGCGCGGCCGGGGAAGGGTGGTGGCGTGGACCGCGGCGGTCCCCCCCTTTCCGCCCGCGATGGCGATCGCGGTCATTGTCGGGTCTTCCATGGTCGGGCTCCGAAACTTGCGCGCACGCGCGTGGGGGCTCAGATAGCCGCTTGGGTGACGGCGGGCAAAGGAGACCCACCATGGCGGACGAACCGGTCGAGGCGAGACGGCCGCGCGGCCACGCCCTCGTCGAGATGGCGCGCGAGGACCTCGATCTGTTCGGGATCGGCGAACTGAACGAACGCATCGCCGACCTCGAGGCGGAGATCGCCCGGGTGCGCGCCCACATGGTCAAAAAACAGGCGGGCCGGGCCGCCGCCGAATCCGTCTTTTCGCGCCGCGACTAGAGCCCCTTGCCCGCCTTCGATCTTTCGACCCGGACGGGGCGGCTGCGCACCCGTCTCGACTATCTGTGGAACGACCACGCCTGGCTGCGGCTGGGATTTTCCAACGCCCACTGGATCTCGGACGAACTCGTCAGGGCCAATCAGCCGTGGCCGTTCCAGTTGAAGACATGGCGCGACCGCGGGATCAGGACGGTGATCAATCTGCGCGGCGGCTTCGGGGCCAGCTTCTACGCCCTGGAAAAGGCGGCGTGCGCCCGGCTCGCCCTGAACCTGGTGGACTTCACCGTCGCCTCGCGCGACGTGCCGACCGCCGCTCAGGTGCGCGGCGCCAAGGCCCTGTTCGAGACCGTCGAATACCCCGCGCTCATGCACTGCAAGTCGGGCGCCGACCGGGCCGGGGTGATGGCCGTCTTCTACCGGCACTTTCGCCAGGGCGAGACGATCCGCGAGGCCCTCGCCCAGCTCTCGCCCCGCTTCCTTCACGTCCGGGCCGGGCTCACCGGGGTGCTCGACCATGTGTTCGAACTCTATCTCGCCGAGGGCGAGCCGGCGGGACTGAGCTTTCTTCAATGGGTGGAAAACCCGGCCTACGATCCGGCGGCGATCAAGGCCCAATTCCGCGCCGCGTGGTGGGGGACGGCGCTGAACGAGAAGGTGTTGCGGCGGGAGTGACGGCGGCTTCAGGCCCGATCGGCCCGGCCCGGATCGATCAGCTTGTGGGCGTGGATGATGAAATAGCGCATGTGGGCGTTGTCCACCGTGGCCTGGGCGCGGGCCTGCCACGCGCGGTGGGCGGCGTCATAGGAGGGATAGGCGCCGACCAGGTCGATCTTCGAGAGGTCGCGGAAGGTCACGCCGCCGACGTCCTCCAGCTCCCCGCCGATCACCAGATGCAGAAGCTGAGGCTCGGCCATGGCTATTTCCCGGCGATGGCGAGGGCGTCGACCAGCAGGGACGGGGCGTTGGCCGAGCCGCGCAGCTCGAGGTCCGAGCCCGGGATCAAGCGGGCGTAGATGTCGATCAGATTGCCGGCGACGGTGATCTCGGTGACCGGCCAGGCGATCTCGCCGTTCTCGAACCAGTGCCCCGAACAGCCCACCGACCAGTCGCCGGTGTTGGAATTGAGCGAGGGACCGAACATGGAGGTGACGAGCACCCCGCTCCCGGCCTCGCGCATCAGCGCATCCCGGTCGAGGGTTCCGGGCAAGAGGGTCAGATTGGTCGGGCCGGTACCCGGGGGGCCGGCCAGACCGCGCGAGGCGTGACCGGTGGTCTCCAGCCCCAGTTGCCGCGCGGAACTGGCGTTGAGCAGCCAGGTGGTGAGGACGCCGCCGGCGACGATCTCCCGGCGGCGATTGGCGACCCCCTCGTCGTCGAAGGGCGAGGAGCCCAGGCCGCGCCTGACGTGGGGATCGTCGGTGAGGGTGACGCCCGGGGCGAACAGCGGTTTTCCCAAATGGTTTTTCAGAAAGGAGACGCCGCGGGCCACCGAGGATCCGGCGATCGCGCCGATCAGGGGCCCCAGCAGAGAGGCGGCGAGACGGCTTTCGAAGATCACCGGGGCGGTGGTCGAGGCGATCTTGCGGGCGCCGAGGCTGGCCACCGCCCGGCGGCCGGCCTCGGCCCCGATGGCGTCCGGCGCCGGCAGGTCGGCGGACCAGCGCGCGGTGCGGCCCTCGCCGCCCTGTTCCATGGCCGATCCCTCGCCGGCGATCGCCTGGGCGGAGAGGGAGGAGGCGCTGCCCAGATGGTCGCCGAAGAAGCCCCCGCTGGTGGCGAGGCGCCAGCACGAACTGGACCAATAGGCCGATCCGCCGTTGGAATTGGTCACCCCTGGAACCGCCCGCGCGGCGTCCTCGGCGGCGCGGGCCCGCGCCTCGAGGGTCTCGGGCGCCGGCTCGGCGGCGTCGTAGAGGTCGAGATCGACGTGCTTTCCGCTCGCCAGCCGCTCGCGCGGCGCGAGGCCGGCATAGGGATCCTCGGCCGCCAGCCGCGCCATGGCGACCACCCGCTCGACCAGTTTCGCGCGGCCGTCCCTCGACACGTCCGAGCCGGAGACCGAGGCTTGGCGGCGGCCGACGAACACCCGCACGCCCAGATCGCGGGATTCCTCGCGCTCCACCTCCTCGAGGGCGCCCAGACGGACGGTCACCGACAGGGCGCGGCGCTCGGCGAAGGCGACCTCGGCCGCGTCGGCGCCGGCCTTGAGAGCGTCGGCGACGAGGTCGTGCAACTGGTTTTCATCCATTGGGGCGATATGGCGGACGGGCGCGCCCCCGGCAAGGAGAAGGTCAGGCGATAAGGTCGGGGGTCAGGCGGTTTTCGAGCTGGGCGATCTGGTCGCGGAGCACCAGCTTGCGTTTCTTCAGGCGCGCGACGCGAAGCTGGTCGGGGTCGGGAAGGGCGAGGAGGGCGGCCACCGCCGCGTCGAGATCCGCGTGCGCCTGGCGAAGGTGGAGGAGGCCGGAGCGTATCGCCTCGACATCGATGCCCGGCGGCTCGTCATCGTTCATCGGCCAGACCCCGCGTGGCGCCACGTCGAAGATGTAACAGACGCGGCTCGATCGGCAAGACGCGGGGACCTCAGCCAGATGCCGCCGCCAATCGGAAGAGCAGATCGTCGCGGACGCTTCCGCCCCACGCGGTCGCGACCTCGCGAAGCGCCGAAGCGGGGTCCTCGAGAGCGCCGGCCGACGGCGGCGTGAGGCCCTCGAGAGCCACGAGAAGAGCCCGTTCGGCGGCGCGTTCCGCGGTCTCGACCGACTCTCGGACGCCGAGGCGCCATTGCGTCCCGACACCGTCGGGCGGCGACTTCAGGGCGCGGCGCACGGACCGGAGCCGTGCGACGACCTCGCCGTCCCAACCGCGCGCCAGATCGACCGCTCCGCGCAAGACACCGGCGGCGACGGGCCGTCCCCCGGCCGCCGCCCACAACCGCCAGAGGAGCAGCGGGACGCATTGGCCGTGATCGTCCTGAAGCGCGAGGCAGACGGTCGCCACGCCGGGCCTCCCGTAGAGGTCGACCGCGAAATCCCAGGCGCTCACCGCGCCTCGTCGCCGAGGGCCGGAAGATCCCCTTCCCACCGCCGCACGGCGCTCCACGACAGGCCGAAGAGGTCGAGGGCGCGACCGACGGACTGGTCGACCATCTCGGCGATGTCGGTGGGCCGGGCGTAGAAGGCGGGGACCGGCGGGGCGACGATCGCGCCCATCTCCGCCAGCCGCACCATGGTCCGCAGATGGCCCAGGTGGAGCGGCGTCTCGCGCACCATCAGCACCAGCGGGCGGCGCTCCTTGAGGGTGACGTCCGCCGCCCGGGTGAGCAGAGAGGAGGTCACCCCCGTGGCAATCTCGCTCATGGTGCGCACCGAGCACGGGGCGACGATCATGCCGAGGGTCCTGAACGACCCCGAAGCGATGGCCGCCCCGACCTCGCCTGGGCGATAGGCGACGCCGGCCCTGGCGGCCACCGCGGCGGGCGTCAGGCCGGTTTCCTGCGCCAGGGTGAGGACCGCGGCGCGGCTGACGATCAGATGGGTCTCGACGCCAAGCTCGCGGCAGGCGTCGAGCGCCCGCACGCCGAGGATCGCTCCCGAGGCGCCGGAGATGCCGATCACCAGCCGATCCTGCCCGCCGTGGCTCAATCGAAAACCCTTCCCATTCCGGCCTCTACGCCCGATCACCGCAAGGTGTTCGCGCGCGCTCTCACCGGCCGCCGTGGCGCAACCATATGTGATCTGACACCGCCGCGTGAGGGGTGTTCACTTCGAGTCGCGAAACGAGAGGAAACCGCATCCATGGCCATCGAAGCCCACATCCGCGAACTTCACGTGCGTCACCGCTCGCTCGAGCGGGCGATCGAGGACGAGGTCAGCCGTCCGGCCGCCGACGCGGCGCGCCTCACCGAGCTGAAGCGGCGAAAGTTGCGGCTGAAGGAAGAGATGGAGAGCCTCGAGAGCGCCGCCCGCTAGGACCATCCGACCTTCGGGCGCCGCGCCTCAGCCCTGAAGCGGCTCGGTCTCCGACGGTTCTGCCTCGCCGGCGGGGCGAAGCGACGCGCCCGCCGGCTCGGCGAGACCGCGCCGGGCGTCGTCCTTCGTCTTCTTCTCCGCCGCCTTCTTTACGAGGGCGTCCAGTTCCAGTTGGCCGATCAGGCCAAGGGAGACGGGGTCCACCGGTTTGACGTTGGTCGCGTTCCAGTGGGTGCGGTTACGCACCTGGTCGATGGTCGACTTGGTGGTGCCCAGCGCCTTGGAGATCTGCGCGTCGCTGATCTCGGGGTGGTTGCGCACGAACCAGGCGATGGCGTCCGGGCGATCCTGACGACGCGACACCGGGGTGTAGCGAGAGACCTTCTTTTCCGGTTTGAGAAACTCGGCGTGGCGGCTCTTCTGGGCGCGCATGCGGTATTTGGGATCGGCCTGGGCGGCGGCGAGCTCCTCACGGGTGAGCTGGCCGTTGGAGATGGGGTCGGCCCCGCGGATGTCTCGCGCCACCTCGTCGTCGGCGATACCCTTCACTTCCAGCGGATGAAGACCGCAAAAATCGGCGATCTGCTCGAAGGTCATCGAGGTGTTTTCGACCAGCCAGACGGCGGTCGCCTTGGGCATCAGAACATCGGTCATTTCGTCTTCTTCAAAACAGCGGCGCCCGGCCTTTCGGCCGGGCGGGGTAGATCCCGGATATAGAGGCGCCGCCCGCTGTTTTCAAACCGTAATCGGCCGATTGGGTCCCTCGCCTACACTTTGAGGCGGCTTTCGATCACCGTCACCGCCTGGCCGCGCAGCGCAACCCGCTCGCCGCGAAGCGTGCATTCGAGGTCGCCGCCGCGCCCGGGAAAGGCCTGGTGGAAGCGCAGGGTCGGTCGGGCGAGCGTGTCGGAAAACAGCGGCGAGAGGATGCAGTGGAGGGAGCCGGTTGTCGGGTCCTCCGCGATCCCGGACCCCGGTGCGAAGAAGCGGCTGACCACGTCGCAGGGGGCGCCGGCCCCGGCGAGAGCCGCGACGCCGATGTTGCCGGGCGCCCGCGCGCCGCCGGTGATGGTCGCCAGTCGCCCGATGTCCGGCGTCAATGCGCGGACCGCCGCCTCGTCGGCGAGCACCGCGACCAGATACCCGGCGGCCCATACCGCGACGGGGTCCGCGCCGAGAGCCTCGGCCAGGCCGGGCGGAGTGGCGACGCGGCGCGGCGGATCGGCGGGAAGATCCATCTCATAGCCGGTCGCGGCGCGGGTGACGCCCAGTTCCCCCGACGCGGTTTCGAAGGTCACCCGCGCGGTGTCGAGGCCCAGTTCGGCGAACAGGGCATGGCCGCTCGCAAGGGTCGCGTGGCCGCACAGGGGAACCTCCATGGCCGGGGTGAACCAGCGCAGGCCGAACCGCGCGGCGTCGCCAGTGGTGAGAAGAAAAGCGGTCTCCGCCTGATTGTTCTCGGCGGCGAGCGATTGCATCCAGCCGGCGTCCGGCCACGCGCCAAGGGGTTCGACGACACACGCGGGGTTGCCCTTGAAGGGCGCGGAGGCGAAGGCGTCGATGGTCCACTGGCGCATGGCAGGGGTTCTCCTCGGTGCGCCGCCCCAAAAAAGCGGCGGCGGGCGCTCAGTCCGGCCGCAGCGGCCAAGCATGATCGATCGGGCCATTGCCGGCGCCAAAGCCCGGCGCCCGGCGGATCGCCTCGGCGGTATAACCCCAGGCGCGGGCCACGGCGACCTGCAGGTCGAGGCCTTGGGCGAGGCCAACGGCGCAGGCCGAGGCGAGGGCGCAGCCGGTGCCGTGGGTGTGGCTGGTGGCGAGGCGCGGCCCGCGGAAGGTGGCCTCGCCCCGCGGCGTCATCAGCAGGTCGGTGACGGTGTCGCCCCGGATATGGCCGCCCTTGAGCAGGACCGCGCCGGCGCCCATGGCGAGCAGCCGCTCGCCGGCCCGTCGCAGATCGTCGGTCGAGGTCGCCGGAAGGCCGGTCAGGGCCCCGGCTTCCGGAGCATTGGGGGTGAGGAGGAAGGCGCGCGGGATCATCAGGGCGACGAAGGCCGACAGGGCGTCCGGATCGAGAAGGCGCGCGCCGCCCTTGGCGACCATTACCGGGTCGATCACCGCCGGAATCGCGCCCGCGCGGTCGAGGATACGCGCCGCCACCTCCAGTCCCGGCACGGCGCCCAGCATGCCGATCTTGATCGCGTCGGCGCCGATGTCGTCCAGCACGGCGCGCGCCTGGTCCTCGATGAGGTCGGCGGCGACCAGGTCCACGCGCTGGACCCCGAGGGTGTTCTGGACGGTGATCGCGGTGATCGCGGTGGCCGCGTAGCCGCCCAGCGCGGTCACCGTCTTGATGTCGCCCTGAATCCCCGCCCCGCCGCCGCTGTCGGAGCCGGCGAGGATCAGGACCCTGCCGCGCGGGTCAGCCATGGCCGGCCGCCGCGATCGCCGCGGCCATGGTCAGCGCCTGGACGGTCTCGCGGACATCGTGGACCCGCACCATGGCGGCGCCCGCCCGCGCGCCCGAGAGGGCGGCGGCGAGGGAGGCGCCGAGGCGGTCGCCCGGCAGTGTCGCGGCGGCGTCGACCGCGCGGATGAACCCCTTGCGGCTGGCGCCGAGGACCACCGGATATCCGAGGCCCGCGATGTCGCCCAAGGCGGCGAGGAGGGCCAGGTTGTGCGCCGCCGTCTTGCCAAAGCCGATGCCGGGATCGAGCCAGATCCGCTCGCGCCGCACGCCCGCGACGATGGCCGCCTCGGCGCGGGCATGGAGAAAGGCGCGAACCTCCGCGACGACATCGTCATAGCGCGGATCGTCCTGCATCGTGCGCGGGTCGCCGCGCATGTGCATGAGCACCACCTCGCATCCAAGCTCGGCGGCGACGTCGGCGGAGTCCGGCGATCCCCCAAGAGCGGTGACGTCGTTCCACATGGTCGCGCCGGCGGCGATCGCGCGGCGGGCGACGGCGGGCTTGCCGGTGTCGATCGAAAGGGGCGTCGCGCCCGGCCCGAGCGCGACGATCAGCGGGACCACGCGCGCGATTTCCT
>JBDTKQ010000250.1:0-8707 GCA_039935235.1 Caulobacteraceae bacterium | reverse complement strand
CGTGACGGCAACGCCGCGAGGAGAGCGTCGTGATCGGCCTGCGCTTCGTGGGTGGCGACGGCCACCGCGGTCCACCGGTCGACGCCGATTTGCGCCAGGGCCGACGCCGGGGTGTCCCGCGAATACGCGACGCCGGGCAACGGCGGCGGCTCGGCCGGCCCTTTTGGCCGCACGAGTGTGGTCTCGCACCCGGCCTGCGCCCCGAGCATGGCGATGGCGAGGGCGGTAGGGTCGGCGCCCAGAACGATGAGCCGGGTCACGGGCTCGTGGAGCTTTCCGTAGGCGCCGGACGAGACCTTGGCGGCGGCGTCGGCCTGAACGCACCCGCGGCGGCGCCCGTCGCTCGTCCACCATGCCGGCCGCCGCGCATCGGTCAGGGCCAGAAGGATCGCCACCGCCGCTTCGTCCGGGGCGATCCGTTCGAGGACGATCTCGATCCGCGCGCCGCACATCAGGCGGATGTCGGGCCACGGGCTCCCCTCGCCATAGATCAGCCGGTGCGGCGCGCCGGTCCTCAGCACCTCGGCCGCATGTCCCGCGACATCCGCCTCGAGGCAGCCGCCGGACAGAAATCCCGACACCCCGCCGGCGCTTACGACCATCTGGGTCCCCACGGGCCTGGGACCCCCGCCGTCCAGTCCGACGATGGTGGCCAAGGCGGCCGGCGCCCGGGCATCGGCGGCGGCCCGCAATGCCGGCCGGGCGTCGTCGCTCAAGCCGAAAAGCGGCCATTGGGGGAGGGGTTCGAGCGGGAATTCACACACGCGGTGACGTTAACCTTCCGGAAAGTCCATAGATACCGGTTCTTTACGCATGGATGGCTAGGTAGGCCAGCCGCCCTCCGCGGCGGCAGCACGGAATGTCGACCTCCCCCATGCACCCACTGATCTCCAAGCTTGGACTGGGCGCCGCCCAGTTCGGCCTCGACGGCGGGGCGAGCGGCCGCGGCCGGCCGCCAGAGGCGGAGGTGCGGGAAATCCTTGCCCTCGCCGCACGCTCGGGGATGAGCGTCCTGGACACCGGCGCGGCCTCGGCCCACGGCGAGGCGGTGATCGGCGCGGTCATGCCCCGGCCGATCACCCTGAGGGTCACGGTCAAGGCCGCCCGCGGCGACCGGGGACCCGACTATGTCGAGGCCGAAGCTCGCGCGTCCCTCGCCCGCCTCGGTCTTGGGCGCGCCGACGCCATCATGGTCCAGTCGGCGGGAGACCTGTTCTCGCCCTATGGCCTCGCCCTGTGGGAACGACTCAAGGCCATGCGCGATGCCGGCCTTTTCGTGCGGGTGGGGATATCCGCCTACGCCTCGGACGATCCCCTCGGCCTTGCCCGCCGGTTCCGGCCCGATCTGATCCAGGCTCCCGCCAGCCTTCTCGACCAGCGGCTTCTCGTCGACGGCAGTCTGGCGGCCGTGCGCGAACTCGGCGTCGAGGTCCATCTGCGCTCGATCTTTCTCAACGGCCTGATGTTCCTCCCCCCCGACCGGGTGCCCAGCCAGCTCAAGGGTGCGGCGGCGCGCCTCTCGCGGGCCCGGCGGATGATCGCCGAGGGCCGCAGCGACCCGCTTCAGGCGGCCCTCGGCTTCGCCCTTTCGCGGCCCGAGGCCAATGCGGTGATCGTCGGCGCCGCCACCGCGGCCGAGCTTTCCGCCACCATCGCGGCCGGTGGAAAGCCCCCGCCCGACCTCGACTGGGACGACATGGCCCTCGACGACCCCGAAGCCCTCGACCCCCGCCGGTGGGCAGCGGCCTAGGCGCCGGACGCGGTCCCGCCCAGAGTCACCCTCACCCCGCCGAACACCCCGATCCCGGCCTTCTGGAATCCCACCGGGTCCTCGTAGCGCTTGTCGAGCAGGTTATCGACGCGGCCGAACAGCGTCAGGCCTCGCCCCAGATCATAGGAGCCGGCGAGGTTCACCGTCGCATAAGGGGGGGCGTTCAGCCGGGGGATGGAGAAACTTCGGTTTCCGTCCACCCACGATCCGACGTAGAGCGCGGTGGCGGAAAGGGCGACCCGCGGCGCCGGGCGCCAGTCGGCGGCGAGACTGGCCTTGTGCAGCGGCCGGCGGAGCAGGGCCTCGCCCGTCAGCGCGTCGCGGGCAACGGTCCACGTATAGTCCGCGCGCAGGGTGAGCCGCCGGCCCAGAGTGGCGGCGACGAAGCTTTCCACGCCATGGGTGTTCGCCTTGCCGATGTTGGTGAAGGAGTCTCCGGCGGCGTCGACCTCGATCAGGTCGGTGATGGCGTTGTGGAACCATGTCGCTCCCACCGTCACCGCACCGCGCGCGAGCGGCTGCTCGAAACCGATGTCGTAGCCCGTGCTGGTTTCGGGGCGAAGATTTGGATTGGCGAAGAACCGGAACTCCGGATAGCTGACGAAAAGCTGGGTCAGGGTCGGGGCCTTGAACCCGGTACCGAAGCTCGCCTTCAGCTGGGTTTGGAGATGCCGAACCGTCCATGTCGGAGTGATCCGCCAGGTCGTCTGACCGCCGAACCGGCCGTCGTCGTCGTGGCGGACCGAGGCGTCGGCGAACAGGCCGGGGGCGAGCTTCGACTGAAGCTCGACGAAGCCGGCGCGGGTCTCGTCCGAGGCGTTCACCGGGCTGTCGATCAGCCGCTCCGTCTCGTCCTCGAGGCCGAGGACAAGCGTCTGGTCGGGGGCGAGGCGCAGGGCGCCCTGCCAATCGAATTTCAGCCTGTCGCCACGATCGAAGGTCGGCGGTTGCGGTCCGAAAGGGACGTCCGGGCTTTGCAACCGGGTACGGTAGAGGGTGTAGCCGACGCCCACGACATTCGAAAACCCGTCGCCGAACGGCGAGAGCCGCGCCTCGCCGCGCAAGAAGAGTTGGTGATTGGTCTGGTCGCTTCTCGCGGTCGCCGGGACGCTGGGAAAGACCGATAAGTCCTCGCCGGTGAACTGAAGCCGAGAGGCGGTGAAGCGGGCGACGAGGCCGATCGCCGCGCCCTTGGCGAGATCGGCGTCCAGCTTCGTCGAGACCGTGGTGTTCTCGTAGTCGTCGTCGCTCCGGGATTGTCCGGGCGGCAGAAGATCCAGCGGGGTCACCGGCGTGGCGGCGGCGCGGAAGTGGGAGAGGTTCACCGCCCAGTCGCCCACCCTTCCCGACCCGCGCGCGGACACGCTTTGGTCGAAGGTGCGGAACGAGCCGCCTTCGAGGCTGGCGTCGATGCGGGTGGGTCCCTCGCCCCGCGTCGTGGTGATCGCGATCACCCCGCCAAGCGCGTCGGCGCCGTAGAGACTGCTTTGCGGCCCGCGCAGCACCTCGACGCGGGCGACGCCGGCGGTGAGCACCTGGCCAAAATCGAAGGATCCGTTCTGGCTGGGATCGTTGGCCTCGATCCCGTCGATGATCACCTTGGTGTGGTTGCTGTTGGCTCCGCGGATGAATACCGCGGTGAGGCCGCCGGGACCTCCGTTCTGGACGACGTTGAGGCCGGGCGTGAAGGCCAGGGCGTCGGGCAGGGTCCGCCATTGCCGCGCCTGGATCTCCGCCGCGGTGATCAGGGTGACGGTGCTTCCGACCTGACCCAAGGGCGTCGGCGTGCGGGTCGCGGTGACCACGAGCGGGGCGACCGGAACCCCGGGCGGATCGTCGGCGAGCGCCGGTCCGGCGACGAGACCGGCGACGAGCGACCACGCGGCCGCCCTCCCGGGACGGGGGATATTCGACGGCATTGGTTTCGTCCTCGCGATGACCGTGTCCGTCACCGCGAAAATCATGGACCGTCGCCGCGAGCGCCGCGTCCGCGACCCTCCGAAGCGTCGTCCCATGCGCGCCGACACACCCCGTCCGGCACGCTCGCGCGTGACACCACCGTGGCAGGTCTCCTGGCTCGCGGGTCGTCGCCCTGGGACCGGCCTTCCCGGGACCCGATCGGGGTCCCAGTGGCTGTCTATGGTCCTGGGCTCTCCGCCTACAGTTGCGGGGGCAGCCGCGGATTTGCCCGGCGACCGCCGGACGCACCGCATTCCCTGTTCGTCCCTTGCGGGAACCACGGGCCGGTCATAGCGGGCTCTGCGGAAGGGTCAAGCTTGGACGTCAGGCCGTTACGGTCTCGTCGCCCGAACCCGCCAAGGCCGCGAGGGCGTCGCCGGTCAGACGCCTTGTGATCCACTCGGTTTTCGCCGCCGCCCCCATGCGGTCGTAAAAGGCGATGGCCGGGGCGTTCCAGTCGAGGACCGCCCAGTCCATCCGGGTCAGACCCTCGTCGCGACAGCGGCGGGCAAGGCGCCCGAGCAGCGCCCTTCCCACGCCCGATCCCCGTGCGCGCGGCCGCACATAGAGGTCCTCGAGATAGATCCCGTGGCGTCCATCGAAGGTGGATATGCTGTAGTTCCACAAGGCGAAGCCCACCGCCTCGCCGCCCGCCTCGGCGATCTCGCAGAAGGCGCGCGGCCGCGCCGCGAACAGCATCCCCGCCACGTCCGCCTCGGTGGTCGTCACCAGATGCAGGAGTCGCTCATAGTCGGCCAGTTCGCGAATGAAGGCGACGATCAGGCCCGCGTCCGCGGGCGCCGCCGGACGGATGGCGATCCCGGCGGGCAAGTCTTCAGCCACCGATGGTGACCCCGGGCGGCGGGGGAGAGTCTCGCGGGACGAAGAAGTCGGCCATCAGCGGCCTGGACGGATCGACGCGATAGACCTCGAAATCGCGCACCCCCTCGGCGTAGAGAAAGCTGTCGTCGATCAGGAAATGCCCGGTGAATTCGCGCGCCGGCTTTTCGAAGACGGCGTGGGCGGCGTCGGCCATGATCTCGGTGGTCCGACACCCACGCAATCCCTCCTCTCCGGCGAGGGCGAACCGGATCGCGGCGGTGGCGATGCCCGTGCGCGGCCACAGGGCGTTGAAGGCGATCCCGTCCTCGCGGAACTCCTCGGCCATGCCCAGCACGCACAGGCTCATTCCGAACTTGGCCATGGTGTAGGCGACGTGCGGGGCGAACCATCGCGGGGCCATGTCCAGCGGCGGCGAGAGCATCAGCACATGCGGGTTGGCGGCGCGCTTGAGGTGCGGAATGCACGCCTTGGAGGTGAGGAACGTCCCCCGGGCGTTGACCTGATTCATCAGGTCGTAGCGCTTCATGTCGGTGGCCAGCGTACCGGTGAGCTGGATCGCCGAGGCGTTGTTGACGCAGATGTCGATCCCGCCGAACGCCGCCACCGTCTTTTCCACGGCCGCGTTCACCGAGTCCGCGTCGCGGACGTCTACGACCAGCGGCAAAGCCTTGCCCCCCGCCTCCTCGATGTCGTGGGCGGCCGAATAGATGGTTCCCGGCAGATGCTTGTGCGGCTCGGCGGTCTTGGCGGCGATGGCGATATTGGCCCCGTCGCGCGCGGCCCGCAGGGCGATCGCCAGTCCGATCCCCCGCGACGCGCCGGTGACGAACAGCGTCTTTCCGTTCAGCGACATGGCGGTTCTCCGTGGCCGGCGTCGCCCCACCTTGACCCCGGCCTGTCGGGGAGGCAATTGGTCCGGCGACCGTTTTTGAACACCAACCGGAGAATTCGCCATGAGAGCGGCTGGAATTGGTCTTGCGATCGGGCTGTTGCTGGCCACCGCGGCGTCCTCGCCGGCCTTCGCCGCCAAGGGCGAGGTCACCAAGGAGCAGCGCGCCAAGGGCATGGCCGCGGTTCCCGATCTCCTCACCCAGGCCAATGCCCAGTGCCAGCTGGCCGACGCCCGGCTGATCGGCGAGAGCGTCGATCCCAAGACCAAGGCCAAGAGCCAGCTTTACGAGGCGGCGTGCACCGGCGCCGAGGGGCTGATCATCGACGAGGTCCCCGGTGCGCCGCCGCTCGTCTTCACCTGCGCCGAGGCGGCGACGCCCGGACCCGACGGCAAGCCGGGGGGCACCCAGTGCGCCTTGCCCGGCAACAGCAATCCCGAGGCGGGCCTCCAGCCTTTCGTCGTCGTGGCCGGCACACCGTGCACGATCGACAAATACCGGGCGCTCGGCCATTCGGAGAGCGCCACCCTGTTCGAACTGGTCTGTCGCGAGGGCGGCGGCGGCTACATCATGCAGACCTCCGCTCCGCCACGGACGGACAAGCCGGTGACCCTCAATCCGTGCGTCGGCTACGCCGACAGCGGCAACGTCAAATGCATCCTCACCGATCGCGCCACCCAGTTGGCGGCTGTGGACAGGCTGGTGGCCGAGTCGGGAAAACCGTGCGCGGTGAAGGATCGCGCGTTCGTCGGCGTCTCCAAGACCAACGACATGTACTATGAAGTCGCCTGTCAGGACGGCAAGGGCTACATGCTTGAGCAGCTTCCCAACGGAAAGCTCAGCCGGACGGTCGACTGCGCGGCGGCCGACTCCATCGGCGGCGGGTGCAAGCTGACCGACGCACGCCAAGCCAAGACCGAGCAGAACAGCCTCTACACCCGCCTCGCCAGGAAGGCCGGCTTCGCGTGCGACGTCTCCGGCTACGCGCCGCTACCCAACTCGGCGGCCAATCAGGGCAAGGAAGTGGTTGAGCTGGCCTGTTCGAACCGGCCGGATGGCGGGGTGGCGATCTTCACCCCCAGCGAGGTGGGTTCCGCGGTCTACGATTGCGCCCATTCGGAGCTGGTCGGCTATCGCTGCAGCCTGAGCAAGCCGGCGGCCGCCTACCCGAAACTCACCGCCGACCTCAAGGCGCTGGGCAAGGGGACCTGCACGGTCGCCAGCGCCCGCGCGGTCGGGGTCAGCGCCAACCAGACCGGCTATGTCGAGGTCGGCTGCTCCGACGGACTTCAAGGCTATATGATCGAATACGCCCTGACGCCGCTGAGAGCCAAAACCGCGATCGTGTGCAGCGACGCCAGGGGAATCAACGGCGGCTGCACCCTGCCGGGCAACAACAAGAAGGGGTGAGGGCCCAGCCTAAAAAGCCATCACCTCGTCGCCCGCCGGCTCCTCGAACAGGCGCACGACGTCGGCGGCGCGGCGCGCGCGGGCCAGAGCCTGATTGATATAGCCCTTGTCGGTGACCTCGCCCGACCGCGCGTCGGGAGCGCCCGCCACGATCAGCGCCCGCGCCACGCGTTCCGCCCCGCGGGCGCCGGCGTTGAATCGCTCCAGTCCGGCGCGCACCCGCTCACGCGCCTCCGCCTCGTCGAAGGCGGCGCGGAACGGCAGATTGAGAAAGACGAGCAGCCCCACCGCCGCCCGCGCCTCGCCGCACACCACCGCGTCGGCCGCCGCCCCGCCGATCGCCGACAGCGCCGCCACTCGCAGAGCGCCGACATTGACGAAGGTCCCGGTGGACAGTTTGAAGTTTTCCGACAGCCGCCCGTCAAACACCAGCCCCGCCTCCGGCCGCGCCGGATCGGCGAAACGCGCGGCGTCGCCCAGGCGATAGAAACCCTCCTCGTCGAACGCCGCGGCTGTGGCCTCGGGCGCCCGATAGTAGCCCGGCGAGACCTGCGGCCCGCGCACCCGAAACTCCAGTCGCCCTTGCGCGGGGACCAGCTTCACGGTCGTCCCCGGAACGGGCAGCCCCATCAGCCCCATGGTCAGGTTGGGCCAGTGAACATTGGTAGCGGTCGGCCCGGTCTCCGTGGCCCCATAGCCGCTCGCGAAGCTGATCCGTTCCCCCCCCGTCCGGATGGCCACCGCCTGGATCCGGTCGCAGGTGCTTTGGCCCAGGGCCGCACCGCCGTATTGCAGCACCCGAACCCGGCTGAAGAACCGCGCCGCGAGAACGTCGTCGCGCTCCAGTTCGCCCACCAGCAGATCCCAGCCGGCGGGGACCATGTTGTGGTAGGTCGGCGCGATCTCGCGCAGATTGCGCACCGTCTCGCCTATCCCTCGCGCGGTGGGTTGGCCGGCGTCGATGTAAAGCGTCCCGCCGCGGTGGGTGACCATCTGCAGGATGGCGTTGGCGCCCAGGCTGTGGCTCCACGGCGCCTGGTTGACCACCACCGGCGGATCGGGATCGGCGTAGCAGGCGGCGACCTGGGCGGCGGTGATCGCCACCGCCTTGTGCGGATTGATCACCGCCTTGGGCCGGCCGGTCGATCCGGACGTGAGCAGCAGCTTGGCGATGTCGTCCGACCGGGCGACAGCCGGGAGCGGCGCGGAGGCCAGAAGGGTCTCGATCGTGACGTTGCCGGCGCGCGGGTTGCGCCCGGCGACCACCGGCAAGCCGGCGAGAAAGGGGGAGTCGAGAGCGCCGTCGAAGGCGGCCGCGTCGTCGACGAACACCGCGCCGGGGGCCAGGACCTCCACAGCATGGGCCAGCCGCGCGGGGTCGGCGCCGGCGAGGCCGTACTGTGGCGAGACCGCCGCCACCGGAACCCCGCGGCTCATGGCGGCGAAGGCGATCAGGGCATGGTCGATCCCGTTCCGCGCGAGGATCAGCAGCGGCGCCGGCCGGGCGATCCCGAGCCCCTCGAGCCCCCCCGCGAGGGCCGCCACCCGCTGCGCTCCCTCGCCATAGGTGACGGTGCGCCATCCCTCCCCCGCGCGTTCGGAGAGCCAGGTCGCACCCGGCGCCGTCGCCGTCCAATGCGCCAGGGCTCCGACCGCCGTCTCGAACACGCCGCCGACGGGCGCCGGATTGAACAGCAGCACCGACCCGTCCGCGCGCCGTTCCACCTCCAGCCGGCCGGGGGCGTAGCGGGGGTCGCGGAGGTTGGCGAGGGGGGCGTTGGACGCATCGTTCATGGCGCGCGTTATGCGACGCCGGGGCGGCGTCTTTCAATCG
>JBDTKQ010000249.1:0-4853 GCA_039935235.1 Caulobacteraceae bacterium | reverse complement strand
TCACCACGGTCAATCTCGCCGCCGCCTCGATCATGTCGGGGATGGAGGATCTGGTGATCGCCGGCGGGGCCGAGATGATGAGCTACACCGCCTCCCTCGCCGACCCGTCCGCCGGGCCGCCGATGATGGACCAGGGCAATCTGCGCCTGCGCGCCCGCCATCCCCAATCCAATCAGGGTGTGTGCGCCGACGCCATCGCCACCCTCGAGGGGATTTCCCGCCTCGCCACCGACGAGCTGGCCCTGGTCAGCCAGCAAAGGGCCGACGCCGCCATCCGCGAGGGCCGCTTCGAAAAGAGCCTCGTGGCCGTCTATCGCGAGGACGGGACCCTCGCCCTCGACCGCGAGGAGTTTCCCCGCCCCCAGACCACCCTCGAGGGCCTGAGCGCTTTGAAGCCCTCCTTCGCCGCCCTCGCCGAGGTTCCCCTGGACGACAAGGGCACGACCTATGGCGGCCTGATCCGCCAGGCCCATCCGGACCTGAAGATCGTCCACATCCACCACGCCGGCAATTCCTCGGGCGTGGTCGACGGCGCCGGCGCCGTGCTTCTCGCCTCTCCCGATTACGCGCGGAAAAACGGCATGAAGCCGCGCGCCCGGGTGATCGCCATGGCCAATATGGGCGACAGCCCCACCCTGATGCTCAACGCCCCGGTACCCGCCGCCCGCAAGGTCCTCGCCAAGGCCGGGCTGACCGTGGACGACATCGACCTTTGGGAGATCAACGAGGCCTTCGCCGTGGTCGCCGAGAAGTTCATCCGCGACCTGAAGCTCGACCGCGACAAGGTCAATGTGAACGGCGGGGCCATGGCGCTGGGCCACCCCATCGGCGGCACCGGCGCCATGCTCATCGGCACCCTCCTGGACGAGCTGGAGCGCCGCGACCTCAAGCGCGGCCTGGTCACCATGTGCGCCGCCGGCGGCATGGCCCCGGCGATCATCATCGAGAGGGTGTGAGGGGGAAGTCGGAGCGCAGGCGGCGGGGAATGCCGCAAATCCCCCCCTCAGTGACTATCCCTCGGCAACCCGCGCGTGGTGGCGATGCGCTGGTATTTCACCGCCCCTTCCAGCACCGCGCCGCCGGCGAACTGGCCGGTGAGGGCGCGCTGGATTTCCTGCCACGGGGTTTGCGAGGGCGGGGCGAGGGTGCTTTCGGTGGCTTCCCACGCCGCCCGCCGCGCGGCCAGTTCGGCGTCGCTCAAAAGCACGTCCACGATGCGGCGCCCCACGTCCACGCGGATGCGGTCGCCCGTCTTCAGCAGGGCGAGGCCGCCGCCCACCGCCGCCTCGGGCGAGGCGTTGAGGATCGAGGGCGAGGCGCTGGTCCCCGACTGGCGCCCGTCGCCCAGGCACGGCAGGGTGTGGATCCCGGCGTGGATCAGCGCCGCCGGCGGCCGCATGTTGACCACCTCGGCGCCTCCCGGATAGCCGACCGGCCCGGCCCCGCGGATCACCAGTATGGTGTCCTCGTCGATGCCGAGGGCGGGATCGTCGATCCGCGCGTGGTAGTCTTCCGGCCCGTCGAAGACCACGGCGCGGGCCTCGAAGGCGTCGGGGTCGTCGGCTTTGGACAGATACCGCGCGCGAAAGTCGTCGGACACCACCGACAGCTTCATCACCGCGCCGTCGAACAGATTGCCGGACAGCACGGTGAGGCCGGCGGCGGTCTTGAGCGGGCGGGCGAGGGGGCGGATCACGTCCTCGTCGAGGGGTCGCGCCGCGCCCACGTTTCGCGCCACCGTGGCGCCGTTGGCGGTGAGGACGGTTCCGTCCAGAAGGCCGCCGCGAAAAAGCTCGCCCATCACCGCCGGAACTCCGCCGGCGCGGTAAAAATCCTCGCCCAGATAGGCGCCGCCCGGCTGCATATTGACCAGCAAGGGGACGTCCGCTCCGACACGCTCCCAGTCGGCGAGGGTCAGATCGACGCCGATGTGCCGGGCGATGGCGTTGAGATGAATGGGGGCGTTGGTCGAGCCGCCGATGGCCGAATTGACCACGATCGCGTTCTCGAACGCCGCGCGGGTGAGGATGTCGGAGGGCTTGCGGTCGGCGCGGACCATCTCGACGATCCGCCGGCCGGTCTCCCACGCCGCCTCCTGACGGTCGCGATAGACCGCCGGGATGGCCGCCGATCCGGGAAGGGACATGCCCAGCGCCTCGGTCAGGGAGTTCATCGTCGTGGCCGTGCCCATGGTGTTGCAAAAGCCGGTGGACGGGGCGGAGGCGGCGACCATCCGCATGAACGCCCCGGCGTCGATCTCGCCGGCGGCGAGCATTTGGCGCGCCTTCCACACGATGGTTCCCGATCCGGCGCGCGCGCCTTCGTGCCAGCCGTTGAGCATCGGCCCCACCGAAAGGGCGATCGCCGGAATGTCCACCGTGGCGGCGGCCATCAGCGCCGCCGGCGTGGTCTTGTCGCAGCCGATGGTCAGCACCACCCCGTCGAGGGGATAGCCATAGAGAATCTCCACCAGCCCCAGATAGGCGAGGTTGCGGTCGAGGGCGGCGGTCGGCCGCTTGCCGGTTTCCTGCAGGGGATGGGTGGGAAATTCCAGCCCGATGCCCCCCGCCTCGCGGATGCCCGCCTTGACCCGCTCGGCGAGGACGAGGTGATGGCGGTTGCACGGAACCAGGTCGCTGCCCGACTGGGCGATGCCGATGATCGGCCGGCCCGACTGAAGCTCCTCGAGGCTGAGGCCGAAGTTCAGATAGCGCTCGACATAGAGGGCGGTCATGTCCGGGCGGGCCGGGTCGTCGAACCAGGCGCGGGAGCGCAGGGGGCGAGGCGGGGGCGTATCGGTCATGGCGGCTCTTGCTCGAGGGCGTGGATGAAGGCGCGGGCGGCGCGGGCGACGTCGGCGGCGGCGTCTCCCTTTCGATAGAGAGCGCCGCCGAGGCCGAAACCGTCCGCCCCCGCCGCCCGCCAGGGCGCCATGGCGCCAGGGGTGATCCCGCCGACGGGGAGCAACAGTGCGGCTTTGGGCAAGACCGCGCGCATCGCCCCGAGCGCGGCGGGCGAGGACGCCTCGGCGGGAAACAGTTTCACGGCGGTGGCCCCCGCGGCGAGGGCCGCGAAGGCCTCGCCGGGTGTGAGAAAGCCGGGGAGGCAGGCCATGCCGGCGGCGACGACGGCGCCGATCACCGCCGGATCGGTATTGGGCGAGACGACCATCGCCCCGCCGGCGTCCTTCACGCGGGCGACGTCGGCGACGGCGAGCACGGTTCCGGCCCCCACCACCGCCCGATCGCCGAGCCGCCGCGCGAGGCGCTCCAGGCTCTCGAAAGGCTCCGGCGAATTGAGTGGGACCTCGATCAGGGTAAAGCCGGCGTCGACCAGCGCCTCGCCGATGGCCTCCACCTCGCCCGGTTCGACGCCGCGAAGGATCGCCACCAGCGGGCGCCGCGCCATGGCGGCGCGAAAGGCCGCGGCGCTCATGCCGATCGCTCCATGATCGCCACCGCCCCGGCGACGAAGGCGGCGCGGCCGTCCACCCGCACGGCCCGGCCCCCGACGATCCCGATCGCGCGGGCGTAGAGCGCGCCAAGTCGCCCGTCGGCGAGCACGAAAACCGCCTCGCCCGCCTCTCCCGGCCGCGCCCGACAGTCGCCGCCGATCAGAAGGCCGCTGACGAAGGACGCGGCGTCGCGGCCAGGCGAGGTCGCCAGAAGCCGCGCGGCGCGAACGCCGAACAGCGCCGCGAGAAGGTCGCCCTTCGCCGACGCCGCCACCCCGGCGGCGAAATCGGCGTCGTCGGCGACCGCGTCCGCGGTCATTTCGCGCCCGATCATGGCGTGGGCCTTCAGGATGGCGAACATCTCCCC
The DNA here is from genome assembly GCA_039935235.1 of Caulobacteraceae bacterium. GTDB lineage: Bacteria > Pseudomonadota > Alphaproteobacteria > Caulobacterales > Caulobacteraceae > Acaudatibacter. Next base: position 1,032 of record JBDTKQ010000249.1, on the reverse strand, counting down.
GGTCATGGCGGTGGTGAAGTCGGCGATCGCGCCGGCGGCCATCCGCGCCCATTTGCAATGGGTGCCCGGCTGACAGACGAGCGCGCCCGGCGGCACGAGCCCCGCCGCCGCGGCGCCCAGAAACTGGACCTCCTCGCCGCGCATGACGTCGGCGCGCCCCCCCGCGGTCCGGCTCACGCCCGGCACGATCCGCGCTCCCTCGGCCGGGGCGACCGCCGCGAGGGCGAGATCGTCCAGGCCGGCCGGGCAGGGGACATAGCCGGCGTCCATCCACCCCCGGTCGGAGCCGACCATGCCGGCGAGGAGCATCTTGCCCCCGCCGAGGCGCGCGCGGAGGGCTTCGGCGGCGTCGGCGAAGCCGCCCGGCTCGACCGCCAGGATCCCCGCGCCGTCTTCCAGCGTCTGGACCACGGCGCCGTCGCCGCCGATCCAGTACGCCCGGCGATTGGTCGTGCCCCAGTCGACGGCGATGAAGTCGGCTCGCTTGATGTTCGGCTCCCGCCCCGTCACGAACACGCCAAAGCGGCGGATCGGAAGCCTTAGGCGATGCCAGACGTCAAATCACCCCGCGCCATTCCCCTTGCCCTGATCGGGGTCGGCAAGATCGCCCGCGAGGGGCACATTCCGGCGATCCGCGGCGGAGGCGAATTTCGTCTCGCCGCGACGGTCAGCCACGGCGGCGGCGTTGCCGGAACTCCCGATTTCGCCACCGTCGGGGCTATGGCGGCGGCCCATCCGGAGGTCAGCGCCGCCGTCCTGTGCACCCCGCCGGAGGGGCGCCTCGAACTGGCCCGCGCCGCGCTCGCCGCCGGGCTCGACCTGATGGTGGAAAAGCCGCCCGCCGCCACGGTGGCGGAGGCGCGGGCGATCGTGTCCCTCGCCCGCGCGGTCGGGCGCACCCTCTATTTCGCGTGGCACTCGCGCCAGGCGGCGGGGGTGGCCCCGGCGCGGGCGTGGCTGGCGGACAAGACCGTCGTCCGGGCGGCCGTGGTGTGGCGCGAGGACGTGGACCGCTGGCATCCGGGACAGGCG
>JBDTKQ010000248.1:0-4746 GCA_039935235.1 Caulobacteraceae bacterium | reverse complement strand
GGTTTCGGAAGCGCGTGTCGTCAACGTCGGCCAGGCGAGTTGGGGCGCGCTTGAGGTCAGGATGATCGAGGCCACTCCAGGTCGGTTCTTCGATCCGCCGCGCGCCCAGGATCGCTTGATGGTCCATCTCGGGCCGCCGGCGCGGACCACTGGCGGATATGACGGGCGGCGCGCCGCCCGTCTCCAGCGACGGGGCGACATCGACATCATTCCGACCGGCTCGGGCGGTGTTTGGGACGACCAGGACCCCACCTCGACAATGACGATCTGGGTCTGTCCCTCCTTGCTGAAGGTCGCCACGCGGGGAGCCGGCGAGCGCCTTTCAGGCGAACCCAGGACGCAGCAGAGGGACGCGCAGCTCTTTCGGCTGGCGCTTATCCTCAAGGCGGAGACCCAACGGCAGGGCGCGGCCGACCGACTGTTCGTCGACAGCATAGGCCTTGCATTGGCGAGCCGCGTTCTTGGCCGCTATGGCGTCGCCGATCGGATCCGCGCGGGCGCCCAGTTGCCGAGGCGGAAACTCAGTCGGACCCTCGACTTCATCGAAGAGAATCTCGACGGGGAGGTTGCGATCTCGGCGCTGGCGCGGATCGCGGACCTCAGCCCATCGCACTTTCGCGTACTTTTCCGCCGAACCGTCGGCTCGTCGGTTCATCGCTACATCATCGAACGACGGGTGGCTCGGGCCAGAATGCTTTTGGAAGACGGCCGGTCGACCATCAGCCAGGCAGCGTTGGAGAGCGGATTTTCCGATCAAAGCCATCTTGCACGGCGAATGCGCCAGGTGATCGGACTCACCCCCTCGGATGTTCGGCGGGGCTAGCGTCTCCAGCAGCGGGCGCGCAATACCGGGCCATGGCCAATTCCACCTACGGCGCGCTGCCGACCACCATTTTCGCGGTGATGAGCGATCTGGCGCGGGCGCACGGCGCGATCAATCTGGGCCAGGGGTTTCCCGACGAGGCCGGCCCTCTCGCGATCCGTGAGGTCGCGGCGGAGGCAGTGTTGAACGGCGACAACCAGTACCCGCCCATGCCCGGAACGGCGCGGCTCCGGGAGGCCGTAGCACGCCACTATGCCCGCTTTCAAGGTCTCGATCTCGACTGGAAGACGGAGGTGACCGTCACCTCCGGGGCCACCGAGGCCCTGGCCTGCGCCTTTCTCGGCCTGATCGAGCCAGGTGACGAGGTGGTCATGTTTCAGCCGCTGTACGACTCCTATCTGCCCATGGTGCGCCGCGCCGGCGGCGTAGCGAAGCTCGCCCGGCTGGAACCTCCGCACTGGCGCTTCGACCGGGCCATGCTCGAAGCGGTATTCACCCCGCGTACCCGGCTGGTGGTTCTCAACAATCCGCTCAACCCCACGGCCACGGTGTCGAGCGAGGAGGACCTGGCTCTGATCGCCGAGTTCTGCGTGCGCCACGACGCCATCGCGCTTTGCGATGAGGTGTGGGAACAGATCGTCTTCGACGGCGCCCGCCACCGGCCGCTGATGGCCTTTCCCGGCATGCGCGAGCGGTGCGTGAAGATCGGCTCGGCGGGCAAGATGTTCGCCCTCACCGGCTGGAAGGTCGGCTTCATGATGGCGTCCCCGCCGCTGACCGCCGCCCTCGCCAAGGCCCATCAGTTCCTGACCTTCACCACGGCCCCCAACCTTCAGGCCGCGGTCGCCTGGGGCCTGGCCAACAGCGACGCCTGGTTCGCCGCCATGCCCGGCGACCTCGCCCGCTCGCGAGATCGGCTGACGGCGGCGCTTCGGCGCGAGGGCTTCGCCGTGCTGGAAAGTTCGGGCACCTATTTCCTCAACGTCGACCTCGCGGCATCGGGCGTCCCCGGGGACGATATGAGCTTCTGCCTCCGCGCGGTGAAGGACGCCGGGGTGGCCGCCATCCCGGTCTCGGCCTTCTACGAGGAGAATCCGGTGACCAGCGTCATCCGCCTGTGTTTCGCGAAACGCGACGAAACCCTCGACGAGGGAGCGCGAAGGCTTGGCCGTGCGAGAGACCTATCGATCCAGCACGAGCGCGGGAAGAAGCGCGATGCCGCCGCCGGCTGAGCGATCGGGCGCTCAGGCCGTCGCGCCCCCATCCACGACGATCGTCTGGCCGGTCATCCACGCTCCGGCGCGGGACCCCAGGAAGACCGCCGCACCCGCAATGTCGTCGGGCTCGCCCAGTCGCCGCAGCGGCGTTCCGACGCTGGAGCGGCGCTCGGCCTCGGGGGTATCCCACAACACTTTGGCGAAGTCGGTTTTCACCAGGCCGGGCGCGATGCAATTGACCCGGATGTTGTCGGGCGAAAGCTCCTGGGCGAGGTTGCGAGCCAGCTGCATGTCCGCCGCCTTGGAAATCGCGTAGGCGCCGAGGACTCCGCTTCCCCTCAGTCCGCCGATGGAGGAGACGATGATGATCGCGCCGTCCCTCCGCGCGGCCATTTCGGGGGCAACCATGTGGATCAGCCAATGGTTGGAGACGATGTTGTTGTCGAGGATCTTGCGGAACGCCTCGTCGCCGATCCCTGCCATCGGCCCGTAATAGGGATTGGAGGCGGCGTTGCAGACCAGGATGTCGATCTTGCCGAACGCGGCGCGGGTCTCGTCGACGAGGCGCTGAAGGTCGTCCTTGGATGAAATGTTGGCCGGAACGGCGATCGCCGCGCCCGGACGCCTGGCGTTGATCGCCGAGGCTACCGCCTCGCACGAAGGGGCCTTGCGCGAGGAGATGGTCACCCTGGCGCCGTGTTCGGCCATCCGTTCGGCGATCGCCTTGCCGATGCCCTTGGTCGAGCCGGTGACGATCGCGACTTTCCCCGTGAGATCGAATAACTCCATCGCCGCGCGTTCCTTAAACAGCCGTTTGAACAGGCGGCGGACCATCGGATGCTGTGACGGCGCGGTCAAGCGGCGGCCATTGCCCCGGTGCGCGTTGATCTTCTAGATGTGTCCATGCCCGAAGGCGACGCCAAGGCCGCGGCTGCGCGCCCGACCGGGTTCGGACGGGGTTTTCTTCAGGACATCTGGTATTTCGCCGCGGTCTCGCGAGACGTGGGGCGCGGCCGCTTGCGACGCATGGAGATCATGGGTCAACCGATCGTGCTCGGCCGCGACCTCGACGGGGAACTCCTGGCGTTGCGCGATATTTGTCCCCATCGCGCCGCCCCCCTCTCGGCGGGCCGTCTGGTCCGCGAAGCGGACGGGAGCGGCAGCATCGAATGCCCCTATCACGGCTGGCGGTTCGGCGGCGACGGGGTCTGCCTCGCCATCCCCTCGCTTGTCGCCGGCCAGGCGTTCGACACCGCCCGCGTGAAGGTGCGGCGCTACCCGCTCGCCGAGAGCCAGGGACTGATCTTCATCTGGATGACCGCCGACGGCTCCGGGGAACCGGTTCCCCCAATGGCCCCGCCATCGTTTCCCGGTATCGTCGGCGGGGGGCCCAAACTGGTCGACGAGACAATCCTCGCCGCTCACCTCGATCACGCGGTCGTGGGCCTCATGGATCCCGCTCACGGGCCGTTCGTGCACAGGCAATGGTGGTGGCGCTCGCGAGCGTCCCGCCACGAGAAGACCAAGCGATTCGCACCTTCGCCTCTGGGTTTCACCATGGTCCGCCATCGGCCCTCGAGCAATTCGAGGGCCTATGTCCTGCTCGGCGGCGCGCCGCTCACCGAAATCGTCTTCGCCCTCCCCGGATTTCGCTGGGAACACGTGACTGTCGGCAGCCGACAGGTGCTGGCGCTCACCTGCCTGACGCCGGTGAATGAGACCAGGACACGAATTACCCAGATCGTCTGGTCGGATCATCCGGTGTTCGCCGTCGCCGGCCCGCTGATTCGCCTTGGCGCGCGGCGGTTTCTTCGCCAGGACGCGGACATGGTGGACCTGCAGGCGCGGAATCTGGAACACGACCCGCCGCTGATGTGGGTGGACGACGCCGACCGCCAGGCGCGGTGGTATCTCGCGCTGAAACGCGAATGGACGGCGAGCCGGCGAGCGGATCGACCCTTCGCCAACCCCGTCGAACCGGCGACGCTCCGGTGGTCGAGCTGATCGCGAGGCTGGGCGCGCGGCTCGCGCGCTCGCTGATCACCTGGCCCGACGCACGCGGCTGGCGGTTTTCAGTCGGGATCGGCGCCGTCACCCTGGCGGCGATCGGGGCGGTCGGTTTTTCGGGCGGACTCTACGCGGTTCATCGAGCCGTCACCGCGGGCCTGCCGCTGCGGCTGGCGACCGTGCTGATCGCGCCTGCGTTCGCGGAAGAGGCGGCTTTTCGCGGCTTGCTCATACCGGGCCGCGGCGAGACGGCCCGACCGGCCGGCGCGATCGCGGTCGCGACCGGCGTCTTCACCCTCTGGCATGTCGCCGAGGCGGAGACCTTTCTCCGGGCGGCCGCGCCGATGTTCCTGCGTCCCGACTTCCTCGCCTGCGCCGCGATTCTCGGCCTCGGCTGCGGGATCCTGCGCTGGCGCACGGGCTCCATTTGGCCCGGCGTCGCCATGCACTGGCTGATGGTCACCATCTGGCAGACATGGCTCGGGGGCCTTATTCTCCACTGATGAACAGCGTCGGCCTCGGTTGCCTCTGCCTTGCGGTGTTGGCCGCTTTCGGCTGCGCCAAAAGTGGCGCAGCGCTTCCGTCGGCGGCCCTCGATCACGCCATCGGCGCTTCCGTCGGCGATCCGACGACCTGCGTGCTCATCGCCCGCGCCGGCGAACGACGGGCCGTCTACCGTTATGGGCAACTGTTCAACTG
>JBDTKQ010000247.1:0-6710 GCA_039935235.1 Caulobacteraceae bacterium | reverse complement strand
GTGGCCATCACCGCCGAGTACAAGACTCCCGCGGCCCACCTCGGGCTTCGCGGGCTGAAGCTGCACATCGCATCGGTGCGCTGCACGCCTGAGACCATGTTCGACATGCGGCTCAATTCGCACAGCCGCCTCAACCTGATCACCGCGCTTCTCGAGGCGATCGAGGCGGGAGCGGACGAAGCCCTGATGCTCGACCCGCACGGCTGCATCTCGAGCTGCAACGCCACCAATTTCTTCTTCGTGCGCGGCGGGGAGGTCCTCACCTCCACCGGCGACTATTGTTTCCACGGCATCACCCGCCGCAACGTGATCGAGCTGTGCCGCGCCGACGGTATTGCGATCCACTGCGGCCACTTCGGGATCAACGACCTGGGCGACGCCGACGAGGCTTTCGTCACCGGCACCATGGGCGGCATCACCCCGGTGCGCGAGATCGACGGCGCCCACCTGCCGAGCATTCCCGGCCCCCTCACCTCGCGCATCAAGGCGCTCTACGAGTCGCTGAAGGACGCCGAGGCCACCCGGCGGCCGGCATCGTGAGCCCAATCCCACAAGAGCCGGTCAGGATCGCCATGTGGTCGGGTCCACGCAACATCTCCACGGCGATGATGCGCGCCTTCGAAAACCGGCCCGACACGGCGGTGTCCGACGAGCCCTTCTACGGCGCCTATCTGGCGGCCACGGGCATCGACCACCCGATGCGAGCTGAGGTGCTCGCCGCCTGCGCCACCGATCCGGCGGCGATCGGGGCGGCCCTCGCCGGACCCGCGCCCGGCGGCGCGGCGATCTGGTACCAGAAGCACATGACCCATCACATGGTCGCCGGAACTGTGGGTCCGTGGATGGACCGCTGCCGCCACGCCTTCCTGATCCGCGCGCCCGAGCGCGTCCTCGCCTCCTATGCCGCCAAACGCCCGGAGGTGACCTTCGCGGACATCGGTTTCGCCCAACAGGCAAGGATGTTCGACCGCGAGGCGGAGCGCCTCGGCCGCGCGCCGCCGGTGATCGACGCCGACGACGTTCTCGCCGACCCCCGCGGCTTCCTCACCACCCTGTGCGCGGCGCTGGACATCCCGTTCCGGGAAGCGATGTTGAAGTGGCCGGCGGGCCGCCGTCCCAGCGATGGGGTGTGGGCGCCGGTGTGGTACGCGGCGGTGGAAGCCTCCACCGGCTTCGCCGCGCCAGGCGCGGCGAAGCCGCTCGCCGAGGCCCTGAAGCCGATCGCCAACGCCGCGCGGCCGTACTTCGAGCGTCTGGCGCGGTATCGGCTGGCCCCCGATCGGGGGCGCCGATCGTGAGAGCCGTCTTCACCACCAAGCTGGAACCCGAGTACGACGACCTTCCAGAACAACGCTATCACTTTCGGCGTCCATATCTGCGTCAGGCGGAGGCCACCATCGGAGATTGGATCGTCTACTACGAACCGCGACGGCCCGGCGGTTTGGACTCCGGATCAACCGGACGTCAGTCCTACTTCGCAACCGCCCGTGTGAGCCGAATTCGATCCGATCCCAATCGTGAAAACTACTTTTATGCCGATGTGACAGACTACCTTGAGTTTGATCGTGCCGTGCCGTTTCGGGAGGGGACGCGATACTTCGAATCAGGGTTGCGTCGCACCGACGGGAATACGAGCAAAGGGGCGTTCGGACGATCTGTTCGACCTATCGCCGACGAAGAGTTCGACCTGATTCTAGCGGCCGGTTACGCGCCGCTTGTGGACGCCGCCGCTTTGTCTAAGCGACCAGAAATAACCTTGCCCCTCGGGTTCGAAGATGAGCCCGCGACGTTTGAGCGGCCCTTGGTTGAGCGTCTCACAGTGCGGCCGTTTCGCGACGCGGCTTTTTCGCTGGCGGTCAAGAAAGCCTATGCGGACACGTGCGCTCTGACCGGACTGAAAATCATCAACGGCGGTGGGCGGGTCGAAGCTCAAGCGGCGCACATCCGTCCCGTGGCGGACGCGGGACCGGATTCGGTCCGCAACGGGTTGGCGCTATCTGGAACAGCCCATTGGATGTTCGACCGAGGTCTTGTCACCATTGATGATGACCTCACAATTCTCACTGCGGGTGACCGTCTTCCCGAAGCGGTGACCCGGATGTTCGTCCCTGAGGGTCGCATAAGGATGCCGATCAGGCCGGAATGGCGGCCCCATCCCCAGTTTCTCCGCTATCACCGGGAACGCGTCTTCAAAGGGTGAACGATCGCCACTCCCGCCAACTCACCTCGTCCTGCAGCATGCGGGCGGGCCTCTCCCTCACCGCCCTACCTGGGGGACCACAACCGCCGGCGCCTCTTCCCACCCGCCGCCGAGGGCCTGAAAGACGGCGACCTGGTCGGCGCCGATGGCTTGATCGGAGACGGCGAGGGCCTGGTCGGCGTCGATGGCGGCGGTCTGGGCCTGGAGAAGGTCGAGGAAGCTGGCGGCCCCGGCTTTGTACTGGATGTCGGCGAGGCGCAGGGCGCCGGCGGCGCTGCCGCGCGCCGAAACGAGCGCGATGTGGCGATCAAGCTCGGCGCCATAGGACGAAAGGGCGGTCTCCGCATCGCGCAGGGCGCCGAGCACCGCGCCGTCGAAGGCGGCCACGGCGCCGGAGGCTTGGGCGCGCGCCTCGCGGACATGGGCGGCGGCGACCAGAAGGTTGGGTAAGCTCCAGGTTATCAACGGCCCGACGCTGTAGCTGAGACCCGTGGCGCGGAACTGGCCGGATCCGCCCCCCGCCTGCCCCACCGACCCGCCGAGGGTCACGGTTGGATAGAGGTCGGCGGCGGCGACCCCGATCCGGGCGGTGGCGGCGGCGAGCCGACGCTCGGCCTGGCGAAGATCGGGGCGGCGGCGAAGGAGCGCGGCCCCGTCGCCCACCGGGAGAGGCTGGGACAGGGTCGGCACGGTCTGGCACGCGGCGGCGTCCGCCGGAACCTGCGCCGGGGTCTTGCCGATCAGCGCGGCCAGGGCGAAGAGGGACGCGCGCCGGGCGCCCTCGAGCGGCGCGACCGCCGCGCGGGTCTGTTCGAGGAGCACCGCCTCGCGGTCGACATCGAAGTCGGAAAGGGCGCCGGCGTCTCGCTCGATCGCGGTCAGGTCATAGGCGCTCTGGACCGTCGCCAGAGAGCGGCGGGCCACGGCGGCCTGCCGCCCGTAGCCGCAGATACCGACATAGGCGCCCGCGGTCTGACCGGCCACCGTGACCCGCACGGCATCCTCGGCCGCGAGGGTCGCTTCGGCGTCGGCCCGCGCCGCCTCGATTCCCCGGCGGATGCGGCCGAAGAGGTCGATCTGCCACGAGGCGGTGAAACCGGCGGCATAGGCCAGGGCGGTCGAACGGCCGGGACCGGCGCCCGAGCGGCCATAGTCGGCCGAGGCGCTCGCGCCGGTGGCGGGAAAACGCCCCGCACGGGACTCGTCGAGCAACGCCTTGGCATAGGCGAGATTGGCCGCCGCGACCTTCAAATCGTTGTTTTCGGCCAGGGCCGCGGTGACGAGACGGTCGAGCACGGGGTCGCGGTACAGCCGCCACCAGTGCGCGGGGAGCGGCTGGTTCAGGTTTCCCGGCAAGGCGGCGGAGACGAACGGTCGCCCCGCGCCCGGGGGGGCCGCGGGCTGGACATAGCGCGGGCCGACGACGCAACCGCCGGCGACCAGAAGAGCGGCCATGGCGGCGGTGGCTCGGACGCCGGCGGGCCTCACGGCGTCTCCGGAGCGGGAACCCGCCGCCGCGGTTTGGGAAGGCGCTCGGAAAGGGCGCGGAACATCACATAGAAGACGGGGGTGAACAGCAGGCCGAACAGGGTCACCCCGATCATGCCGAAGAACACCGCCACGCCGAGCGCCTGTCGCAACTCGGCTCCGGCCCCCATGGCGAAAGCCAGCGGGGTCGCGCCGAGGATGAAGGCGAAGGAGGTCATCAGGATCGGCCGCAATCGGGTCCGCGCCGCCTCGGAGGCCGCCTCGTGGCGTTCCAGCCCCTGCTCGAGCTCTCCTTGCCGGGCGAATTCGACGATGAGGATGGCGTTCTTGGCGGCCAGACCGATCAGCACCACCAGACCGATTTGGGTGAGGATGTTGTTGTCGAGGCCCCGCAGATTCACCCCGAGCAGGGCCGCCAGAAGGCACATCGGCACGATCAGGATTACCGCGAACGGGAGGGTGACGCTCTCGTAGAGGGCGGCCAGCAACAGATAGACGAAAACCACAGCGGCGCCGAAAATCAGAAGGCCGGTGTTCCCCGCCAGGCGCTCCTGATAGGCAAGCTCGGTCCACTCGAACCCGTAGCCGGGCGGCAGGGTGGCGCGAGCGAGACGTTCCATGGCGTCCAGCGCCTGGCCGCTGGAATGGCCTGGAGCGACATCGCCCTGCACCTCGGCGGCGGGGAACAGATTGTAGCGCAAGACCCGGTAGGGGCCGGTCTCGTGCCTGAGGGTAACCAGGGACCCCAGCGGCACCATGGCTCCCGAGGTCGAGCGGGTTCGCAGCTCGGTCAGTCGCGACTCGTCGTCGCGGAACGGCGCGTCGGCTTGGGCGAGGACCTGGAAGGTGTGGCCGAACAGGTTGAAGTCATTGATGAACGTCGATCCCAAATAGGTCTGGAGGGTGTCGAACACGGCGCTCGCCGGCACGCCCAGGGTCTCGGCCTTGCCGCGGTCGATATCGGCGAAAAGACGCGGGGTTTTCGTGTTGAAGGTGACGAAGGCGCCGGTCACCTCGCCCGAGCGGTTGGCCGCGTTCGCCAGCGTTTTGGCAGCGGCTTCCAGAGCCCGCGGCCCGTGGCCCCCCTGATCCTCGATCACCAGCTTGAAGCCGCCCGTCGAGCCGATGCCGCGCACCGAGGGTGGCTGGATCACCTTGATGTCCGCCGCGTCGATGGCGGCCACCCGCCGCTTGAGGTCGGCGATGATGTCGGGGGTCTTCAAGTGGGCCCTCGCCCGCTCGGCGAAGGTTTTCAGCACCAGATAGATCTGACCGCCGCTCGAGGAGGTGGTGTTGCTGGTGGCGTCGACGCCGGCGTAGATCGAGGCGTCGGCCACCCCGGGCGCCGCGAGGAGGCGGTGGGCCACGTCGCGCACCACCGCGTCGGTGCGGCCCAGCGCGGCGCCGGGCGGCAGGTTGATGGCGATCAGCAGATTTCCCTGGTCCTGGGCGGGGATGAAGCCCTTGGGCGTGGCGTCCAGACGCCACACGGTGAGAGCCAGCAGCCCGGCGTAGAGCGCGAGCATGACCACCGCCATGCGCACGAGGCGACGGGTCCAGATCGAATAGCGGTTTTCCACCCGCTCGAAGGCGGCGTTGAACCTCAGGCCGAAACCCTTGAGCCGGCGCATGCCCCGCCGCGGCCCGTCGTCCGGCCGATGCGCGCGCATGATGAGGGCCGCGAGGGCCGGCGACAGGGTCAGGGAAACGACCAGCGAAATCAGGGTCGAACTGGCGATGGTCAGGGCGAACTGCTTGTAGAACTGGCCGGAAATACCCCCCAGAAAAGCGGTGGGGATGAAGACCGCCATCAGCACCAGGGCGATGGCGACAAGGGCGCCGCCGACCTCGTCCATGGTCCGGTGCGCCGCCTCGCGCGGGTCCATCCCGTCGCGAAGATGGCGGTCGATGTTCTCGACCACCACGATGGCGTCGTCGACGACGATGCCGATGGCCAAAACCAGGCCGAAGAGAGAGAGGTTGTTCAGGGAGAACCCGGCCGCGGCCATCACCGCGAAGGCGCCCACGAGGGACACCGGAATGGCGATGACCGGAATGAGCGCGGCCCGCCACGACTGGAGAAAGACCATCACCACCGCCACGACGAGGATCATGGCGATGAACAGGGTTCGATAGACCTCGTCGATCGACGACCGAACGTACTGCGTGGGGTTGTAGATGATCCGGTAGTCGAGGCCCGGCGGGAAGCTCCGCTTCAGCTTGACCATCGCCGACTTGACCGCCTCGGCGGTTTTCAGCCCGTTCGAACCGGGCTGTTGCAGGATGCCGAGGGCGACGGCGTTCTTCTCGTTCATATAGGCGTTGGTCCCATAGTCCTGGGCGCCCAGTTCCACCCGGGCGACGTCGCCAACCCGCGTGATCCGGCCCTGAGCGTCGCTCTTGACGACGATGTCGGCGAACTGGCTGGCGGTCGAGAGGCGTCCCAGCGCCTGGACGTTGAGCTGCACGGCGCTGGCGCTGGAGGCGTCCGGCGGCCCGCCGATCGAACCGGCGGCGATCTGGACATTGTGCGACCTGAGGGCGGCGACGATGTCCTCGACGGTGAGGTCGCGCGCGGCGGCGCGGTCCGGGTCGATCCAGATGCGCATGGCGTAGTCGCGGGCCGCGCGGCTGCCGATGTCGCCGACGCCGGGCACCCGCACCAGGGCGTCACGGATGTGCAGACCGACATAGTTGGCGATGTAGCGCTGGTCGAGGCTGTCATCAGGCGAGAAGTTGTGCACCGCCATGAGAAAGTCCGGCGAGCTCTTGCGCACGGTCACCCCGCCGGCGACCACCTCCGGGGGCAGCCGGGGCGTGGCCGAGGCGACCCGGTTTTGCACCAGCACCTGGGCCTGGTTGGGATCGGTCCCCAGCTTGAACGTGACGGTGATCGTCACCCGCCCGTCGCCGGTGGACTGGGAGGACATGTAGAGCATGTTCTCCACCCCGTTGATCTGCTCCTCGATCGGGGTGGCCACGGTATCGGCGAGGGTCTCGGCCGAGGCGCCGGGAAAGCTGG